>SYKL01000385.1 GCA_005797785.1 Pseudomonadota bacterium
AGGACGACGACGACGAGGAGGACGACGAGGACAGCGGCGAAGACGACGAGGACAGCGGCGAAGACGACGAGGACAGCGGCGAAGACGACGAGGACAGCGGCGAAGACGACGAGGATAGCGGCGAAGCGGACAGCGGCCTCGAAGAATAGCCCCCACTCACAACGGGGGGTGTTGACGGCGGGAACGGGCATCCGCTTCCCGCACGGATCAGAAAAAAGGAGACTTCGGTCTCCTTTTTTGTTTTGTGGTGATCGCTACCGTGACACACCGAGACGGTATGAGTCAGGGATGGAAGGCGTCTGAACCAGGCTCATCGTGCAAGTTGGTTCGTCCGGCGCGAACCGGAATTCGGTGGCGAGCGATGCACAACCCCGTCACGCTTTCCAGGTGCGGTGTTCACACGTCGGTATCGGTGCCATCGGTGTCGGTGCCATCGGTATCGGTGCCATCGGTATCGTCCGAGGTATCGGTGCTTTCGGTATCGTCCGAGGTATCGGGGTCGTCGGTTTCGCCCGGGTCTTCGGTATCGTCTAAGACATCGGAATCCTCGGAATCCTCGGAATCCTCGGAATCCTCCGAATCCTCGGAATCCTCGGAATCCTCCGAATCCTCGGAATCCTCGGAATCCTCGGAATCATCGGAATCACCGGTGTCTTCGTCATCAGAATCGTCGTTTGAAGTGCCTAGTTCCGAGTCTTCATCGTCAAGTAGGCCATTTTCGTTGGAATCGCGGTAGAGGAACGCCCCGGCCGTGAGCTGCGAGTCAAACGCTGCGAGCAGATCCGTATTTTCCTCGGCATTGATGCGTGCGACGCCCGCTTCGCCGACGATCGCTTGGTCGATCGGCAGATTTCCGAGCCAACTCATCAGATCGAACGAGAGAATCAGCGCGCTTTGTTGAGCATCGAGGCTGAACAACGCGTCATTCACATCGACCGTCGGTTCGGCTGCGCTGGTCAGCTCAAACGCTACGCCGTCGGCACGCTCGCCTGTGATCGACACAGTTGCATGGGTGTTGCCGTTGGTGCCCAACGAAACTGAAACTCCGCAGTAGTTCCCCGGTACGCTCGCAAATGTGAGAACACCGGAGGTCTCGAGAAGATCGACGGTCGCGTTGTAGGGCAAGTCCGATTGCTGAGCCCCGGCACAGTCCGCGAGCAGGCTTGCTCCTGAAAAACCGACTTGAGCGGCGGTGACCAGAATCGGTGCATCGCCGGTTTCCATGCCCACGATGGCAGGCGCGCTGGAGTGCCCTTGGATCGACCAACGGCCGGTCATCTCGGGATTTCCGGTTTCGGTGACGCCACCTGGGCCACGATTGCAACCGATCAAAGCTAACAGGAGGAAGGGGCGAATCATGATTTGTCCTCGTGAACCAGTTCGGACATGGGAAACAGTTGCATGTTCAATTGCACCACCCGCGATCCCTGCGCTTCACGTTCAGCCACCCAACCCACCAATTCCTTGCGAAACGCCTGGAGCTTTGACTTGAGCTCGCGAAAGGTGGCGTCATCCAACGCGAAGGTCAACGACGAGATATCTCGCTGTGGACCTCGCACCAAATCGAGCGATGCTGCAGCTCTTTCTAGCATGGCTTTGTGGTAGCGAACAATGTGTTGTCCTCGCGTCTCAGCCCCTGTGGTAATCACCGTGTCGCTGCGCACCAAGCGGCCATTCTCGTCTTGGGTGAGCATGCCAAGGGCAAGCAGGGTTTCGAGCGCTTCGGTGGCCTCATCCTCGGTGATTTTGGGGAGGAGCTGGCCAGCAATCCAAACAGGATCTGCGTGAAACTCCGGCAGGGCGGCGAGTTCTCGGACGACCGGAATGAACCAGCGCGCGTGGTAGGCGGCTTCCGCCTCTTGGAGGCGATGCCCAAGGTGATAGCTTCGGTTGATCGCCAATCGTTCTTGGGCTTGTGCGCGTTCAACGTCTGTCTTCGCCCGGCCGAGGGCGGCGAGATCGCAGAAAAAGCGCGCGGCGTCGTCTTGTAGGCCGAAGACTTGGGCGTACCGAACGGCCATCTCAGCGGTGAGGTCGCGTTCGCCATCGATGATCCGCTTGAGGTGGTTGGGGGACTGCAGGTCCGCTTTTCGCGCGAACGCTCGGTACGAGAAACCGCGAACGTGGTTTTTCCGGTATTCGTAGAGGTCTTTCAAGAACTCTCGAACTTCGCTGTATGCGAAAACATCCGGGGCCAACGGGCGGCTCACGTTTTCCTCCCCACTGCGTTGGAAGCGCAAAAACCCATGAACTTATCTTGGCGGTTGGCCGCTCCCACGACCACCAGTGCGGATCGGAAGTGTATCCGCCTGGGATACGCACTAGTAAAGGGGTTGACTACTTGCACGGCACGTCTTCGGGCTCGCAAGGAGTGCAGCCGCTCGCCAACGGGAGGAAGGGAAGGGTTTTCATGGTTCTTTCCTGTGAACGATTGTACGCTGCGGTGTGCGACTCCGATCTCAGTTTTTGGGGGAAAGGTGAGAGTGTTTTGCCTTTGGGCGTTGAGCGCATGTGTTGGAGCGGAGGTTCCGGCGACTCCGGTGCCGGAGACGATTGCGGCGTCCGTTCCATGCGATCAAATTTCGCGCTTGGACTGCTTGAATACGGACCATTGCACGCTGCATTCCACCGGACCGGGCGGCTATGAGTGCCTTCCCGATGTCGGGGTTTGTGAGGTAGGGATTCGGCAGGAGGACAAAGCGGCTTGCCAAGCCAACTTGAGTTGCACCTGGGTGGATGCCAACTGTTTTTGTCCATTCCCGGGGTATGGCCAAACCAAGGTGCCCGATCGCGGCGAATCCGGCGGCGCTTGCGCTTGCGGTGGCGGACCTCCGGCGATGTGCGTTCCCAAGTAGCCGACCGCCGCACACTCGCCCGGCGGTTAGGCGGCGGGAGGGTCGTTTTGGAGGTCCTCTAGGAGGCGGATCTGAATTTCCTGAAGTTCCACCAGTTCTTCCCATTGGTGATGCAAGAGGTGATCGACCTTTTCGTGAAGGCTGGCGACCTCGATTTCGACCTTGAGATTGACCCGAAAGTCCTGATCGGCCTGTCGGCGATCTCTCGCTGAAACTCGGTTTTGAGCCATCATGAGGATGGGGGCTTGGAAGGCCGCGACGCAGGAAAGGACGAGATTGAGCAGGATGAAGGGGTACGGATCCCAGCCTCGGGTGGCGCCTGCGACCACATTCGCGGCGATCCAGGCCAACAAGAGTACGGTCATTGTGCCCACAAACCGCCAGGATCCGCCGATGCTTGCGACCTTGTCCGCGGCGCGATCTCCGAAAGTCGCCGTTCTCTGGAACTCTTCGTCGATGTTCGCGGCGATGGCCACGTGGCTGTGCGCCTGTTCGGCGATCTCCGCTTCGAGTTTCGAGAGCGTGCCGCGATCGGCCTCCAACCTTTGTAAGGTGTAGGCGGTTCGTTCGACGAGAAGGCAGCGGCTGCAGATCTCGTCCGCGTGGGCGTGTCGCCGATGAATGAAGTCCACCAGTTCGTTTCGAAGGGCGGTGGTTGGAATGAGACGGCGGTGTTTCGGCCGGGTTTGGCAGACGCCGCACACAGTGGTGGAGGAAGCGGTGGTCATGGAGTTCCTCAGCGGGCAATTAGTCAAGCACTTGACTTTATGGTCGCACTACCCCCAAACCGCAACCTGGGTAGATCCGATGGTTCGCGCCAGGAAGGGCGTAACCCTGCAGCAACAATCGTCTTGGGCCGTCGCTGAAATTTGCCGCACTTCCGTGGATCAGAAACGGACCAAATAGGAGTACATCTCCAGGTTCGAGCACGGGATCGATGGCGTCTGAGGGGTTGAACCGATCCGCGGGTAGGGCGCCGGTGTTCGGGTCGGCGACAAATCCGCCCCGATGCGAACCGGGGATCACTTTCAAACCGCCATTTTTCGCGCCCATGGGGTCGACGGCGAGGGCGAGCTGCACAAAGCTGCCGCGCCCGTCCACATCCGTCCACAGTTCTGAGCCATAACGTCGGTTGGAGGCGTCTTGATGCCAGGCGAAGTCCACGCCATCGCCCGGGAGTTTAAAGTGCGCCTGTTGGATCAGCTGAACGAGCGGGCCAGGTCCTAAGACAATTTTCGCAAGATCGACAAAACGAGGATCGCCGCCGAGCTCCGCGAGGGTGCGGTTGGCGCCGCCGCACCAAACCACACGGTGAAGCTTGAAGGGTTCCGCTTCCACGACGAACCGCGCCTGGCCCACGTCCGCGGTGGCGGGGAGGGTGCGAGCGATGGCGATCAGCTCGTCAAAAGCGGCGGAGATCCGTGAAATTTCCTGGGGTGGAATCGCGCCGCGGACGATCGCGTAGCCGTCCCGCTCGAAGGCCGCTCGGAGGTCGGTGGGGGGTGCCATTGGCACAATCTGTCACAAAACCGAGGTCTGCGACAGATACCTGAGCGGTGTCGGGAGGGAAATTCCATGCCATCGTTCAAATGGACTGTTGCAAGTATTCTTTTTGCTGCCGGGCTCTGCACGAGTGTCCCCGCATTCGCCGAAAGCGGCAAATACAATCTGCACCTGAAGCTCGCGGGATCGCTGCCACCGGGACCGAGCCTCGAAGCTGGGTTTGACTGGCAGTTCAAGCGCGGCATCGCGGTGGACGTGCTGGTAAGTGGGGGGTATTCCTCGGAAACTGGGCCGATGGGCCAAGTGACCGGCGGGATGCGGTTCCGGTTTGCGGACGACTACTCCGGCTATTCAAATGAACCTGGAGGTTCAGCAAAGGGCAACTTCTATCTCGCTCCCCACGCCGGGGTATTGATTGCTGCCTTAGGAGCTGGGCTGACCACGGATGTGGAGGTCGGATATGAGTGGTCGGTCGCAAAACCAGTTCAGATCGGCCTGTTTGCGCGACCTGGGGTCATCGTCTCCAGTTTTGTGGCGCCCTATGCCTTTGTCGGTGTTCAGGCGTCCATCGAATTTGAGCCGATTCGACCTGGCGATGCGGACCGCGACCGAGTGGTGGACCTGCGCGATCGGTGTCCCGACACGCCGCTTGGCGTCGACGTCGATGGCCGAGGATGTCCGGTGATACCAAAACAACTGGTGCTTGAAGGTGTGTTGTTTGAGTATGGGAGCACGGCAATCGTGCCGGGCTCGGAGGAGGCCCTCCAGCGAGCACGCCGAATCTTGCTCGACAATCCAACGGTAAAGGTCGAAATTGCAGGTCACACGGACAACACCGGCGACGCCGCGTTCAACCTGGCGTTGTCGCGGGATCGCGCCCAAGCGGTGGCCGATTGGCTGGTCGGCCACGGCGTGGATCCGCATCAATTGACGGTTGCCGGCTACGGCTCGGACCAACCGGTGGCCTCCAATGCGACGGAGGAAGGCCGACAACAGAATCGCCGGATCGAATTCAAACGGCGGGAGCCTTAAGCGGTTATGGTCATGTCGCTTTACTTTCTGGAGAGCGAATGTCCATCCCAGATCGGGGGTTACAAACCTACTTCCTGGTGAATCAGCGCCGAGTTCCATCCATCTTGTATGGAACCGCATGGAAAGAGGATGCGACCGCCCGGTGCGTGACCGATGCTTTGAAAGCGGGGTTTCGTGGGATCGACACTGCAAACCAGCGAAAGCACTACTTTGAGGAGGGGATTCGCGGTCCGATCACCGACTTCATGCACCACTTGGGCGAACCCTTGTTCCTGCAAACCAAGTTCACCTACCCACGCGGGCAGGATCATCGGCTTCCCTACTCGCCGAGCGCGGACGCGCGAACTCAGGTCCGGCAGTCGTTTGAGAGTTCGCTCCTTCATTTGGGAGTTTCGCATATCGATTCCCTGCTCCTGCATGGTCCGGAGTACGGGGAGGGCCTGAGCACCACCGACTGGGTGGTGTGGCGGGCGATGGAGGAGTTGCATTCGGAACAAAGGGTGGATTTTGTCGGCATCAGCAACGCTTCCGCAGCGCAACTTGAGTTGCTGGTGCGTGGTGCGGAGGTTCGTCCTACCTTTGTACAGAACCGTTGTTATGCCAGCGCGGGGTGGGATGAGGCGGTTCGCGCCGTGTGCCGTGAGCATGGCATCGTTTACCAAGGGTTTTCCTTGCTGACGGCCAATCGACAGGTGTGGAACTCGACCGCCGTTGCGGCGATCGCCGAGCGTCGGGCGCGGACCCCAGCGCAGATTGTGCTGCGGTTTGCGCAGCATTTGGGGATTCTCCCGATCACAGGAACGACCGATCCCGTGCACATGCGGGAGGATCTGCAGGGTTTTGAGTTCCGCTTGTCCGCGGACGAATGTGAAACGCTGGCTCGCCTGGCATAGCCGATAGCCAAGAACTTTACTATCTATCCGCCGGATCTGCGGAGGGTTTCCACTCGGGGTCGATCTGAACTGCTCCGCCTTCGACGCGCATTCCCGTGCGCTGGCGCGCTTCAGCCAAGACCCTTGAAATCGGAAGGTCCATGGATTCAAGGGACCAACGTCGAATTCCCTTGACGGACCCTCCATAGAGCACCCGCTGATCCGGTGAGAATGCCAACGAAGAGAATCCTAACCCTCGTTCTTCGACAAATTGCAGCAGGGTTTTCCCGCTCCCGGTGTCGATGAGGGTGACCATTCCATCGGAGGTACCGACCGCGAGCCAACGCCCGTCGGGTGACCAGCAGGTCGCGAGTGGTTCGCCGTTGAGGTTCCATCGCGAAAGCTGCTTACCGGTGGATTTGTCCATGATCACGAGCCCACCTTCAAAGGCGACGGCGAGTGTTTGTTGGGACGGCGACAGCGCGAGCTCCAGAGGGGCTCCTAAATCCGCCTCAAAACGTAAGATCGTCTGCCGGTTGAGGTGCTCGTCGAACACGTGGACGCCGACCGAGCCTTCGGCGATCCACACCCGCTCGCCGTCGGTTGCGAGCGCCTCGACATGGTTGTTTTCTACGGAGCCGATCCTTTCGCCGGTTTGGAGGTCGAAGGTTCCAAGCTGACCGCCGGCCGCCAGCACCACCACCCGGTTGCCGCCGACCGCCACGGTGTGAACGGGCGACTCCAGATCCACCTGCCAGAGGGGTTCCAGGTCGTCGCTGTAGTGCGTCAGCAAGCCCTGGGCGTCACCCACGACGATTGGAGGGCCATCGATGTCCCGAAAGCGAGAGCGGGTGTCCGCTTGCTTTGCAATTTCGCCAGTCGAAGCATCTAAAAGTGCTAGGCCTCCCTCATCACTGGCGACCGCGAGACGGCCGTTGGCCAGCAAGATCGGGCCGCGATGCCAGCCGCTCAACGGTTGTTGCAGGAAGTCCGCCCCGCTCCAATCCCAGGCGCTGAGCATCCCATCCGCCTCCGAAACCAGAATTTGGTCGCCGGCGAATGCCACATCGTCCACATTGGAACCGCGGGTTGGTACGATGCCCAACGGGCGGCCGTCGGTGGTCCATAGCCGAACGCTTCCGTCACCGGCGGCCCCTACGATCCCGCGTTTCCCGACGTCGAAATTCTGGATCGGCGAGGTGTGACCGGTAAGGGGGGTATGGGTGCGCCAATCGGCCGACCACCGTTCGAGGACGGTGCTCGCCGCCTCCATGGTGACGAAGGTTCCGTCTCTTTGTATGCGAATTTTCCGCGCTCGCGGGGGCTCGACATCCAGGGTCGCCACCAGTTTTCCCTCGTCGTTCCATGCTTGGATGCCGTCCGCGGAGACCGTCCAGAGTTTTTCGGCGTCGAGACTCAAGACATGGGATCGGAGTTCGTCGACAAACCGCAGGCGCTCGGGAAGTCCAGCATGTTCCATCCACGCCATGGCGCGGGAAGAAGACATCAGCTGGCCATTTCGAAACTGCACCAAAGCGCTCTTCTGGGCTCCGGGCCATTCGATCTTTCGGAGCTCCACGCCTTGATCGTCGTAAATGCGAAAGCCCTCTGGATCGCCGATCGCTAGCGTTCCATCCTGAAGCCAAAAAGCACGTTTTCCTTCTCCGGGCAGCGCGATTTCTCGTTCACCCGAGGGGCCCATCACCATGAGCCGTTGGTGGTCTACGCAGGCCACCTTGCTGAAACCATCGGATTCCAGAACGGGACATCGAAAGTGGCGTCGCCACCCAAGGGATGCTTGTGAACCACTTCGGGCTTGCACGATCAGGCCGCGGGCGGCGGGAGTGTCCTCCAGGACCATCGATTCGGCAGCAAGAATCTCGCATCGGCTTCGATCATTGGCCTGACAGGAGGTTTCGGCATCGCGGCGCAGCGAGGTCGCTAGGCCGACGCGCAACTGATCGGCGTACACGGCCGTTTCTGCGCGTGCATCTTCGGCGTGATCCCGCTCTTGTCGGATTCGGTGGATACTAAACCCACCGATGCCCCCTGCAATGCCGATCATCGCCGCTGCGGTGATCCACCGGCCGCGGTGCTGGCGCAGGGTGCGCCGGAGCAACTCGCCGAAGGAATAGCGATACACTCCGACCAAGGCGCCGTCTTGCCACGACACGAGATCGGCAACCATACCCGCGGCGTCGGGATATCGGTCCTTGGGATCGAACGCCATCGCTTTGTCGGCGATCGCGCAGAGCTCTTTCGGGACGTCCGTGAGGCTTGTGGCTCGGCGCACTTCGCCGCGGGCCACCCGCTCCATGACCGTCGGCACGGGCAGGCCCTTCGGAAGAGGGCGCTCCCCAGCCAACAGTTCAAATAGAATCACTCCGAGGCTCCAGACGTCGGTGCGGGCGTCGAGGAGTTCGGTTTCGCCGCGGGCTTGCTCGGGGCTCATGTACGCGGGGGTGCCGATGCTGATCCCGGCGGCGGTCAAAAGATCGGAGCCGCTGGCTTCCGCGGTCGACGTGTCAGCGATGAGCTCGGTTTGTCCGCCCCTTCTGGCGAGCCCCCAATCAATGAGTACGGTCTCACCGAACGGCCCGACCATGATGTTGGACGGTTTGACGTCCCGATGTACGAGTCCGCGCGCGTGGGCGTAGGCGAGAGTCTGCGCTACCGCGATAATGTGCGGCATCAACGCGAGCCTTCCGGCGAGGCCGGTGGCTTCGCGCAGGGCGGTCTTCAGGTCCTTGCCCTGTATTCGACGCATGGTGTAGTATGGACGACCGTTTTCGCCGATGCCCAGATCGTAGACGGGGGCCACGCCGGGGTGCTCCAAGGCGGCGGTGACCCGGGCTTCGCGCAGAAATCGTGCGCGGTCAATGGGTGAAGACTCGCGAAGGAGTTCCTTTTTGGCGACATGTCGCCCGAGAACGCGATCCGCGACAGCGGTCACTTTCCCCAGAGCGCCTTGCCCGATCGGCTGATCCTCGGTGTACCGACCGGACATTTCCGTAGGAAGGACCTCTGCAACGGCCTCCTCCAGCCACTTTCGATTGGCGGCGGGATCTGGCGTGTGTTGTGCAGTTACCACCAAGGTATCCGTGGTAGAGCGCGGATCTCGGTTTGGCGGCGGTTCGGGCGAGGACATGGCGCAGTCTACAACGTTTGTTTCCGAATTTACCATGGGGCGACTCGGCCTTCGGCCGACCGCGTGCTTTCGGGGTTCCGTCGCGCATTTCGCGCGACCGCCTACGGCGCCCTGCCGCCCGCTGTCGCAAATGGTAAAGCACTTTACGATTTGAGGTTCTGGCGGCTTTTGGCGATCGGAATACGTCGGCGTGGAGAACGGAGTTTTCGTGAAACGTGTACCCGTTGCGCCGCCCCCACCCCCGCCCGGGGCTGACCGCCCAAAGGCGAAGACCCCGACGGCCGTTCAGCGGGAGATCGCCCCGACGGATCCCTTCGCTCCGCCGCGGGAGACCCCGCGCGCGCCTAAGCCTCGCGCAACGCCGGTTCCAACCGTGCGGGCCTCCGATACCCCCCATCTTGCAAGTCGCGGCGATCGGTTCTTCGCAGCGTGGATCGACGGGGTGGTGGCGTTCGTCGGGGCGTTGCCGGGGGGGCTCGGAGTGCTGCTCACGGACGGGATTCTTGAGAATCTATCGTTGATTGTGGCTTTGCTGGGCATGTTGGCCGCGTCCGCCTACCAATGGCGGTTGTTGGCGAACACCGGGCAATCGGTCGGTAAGCAGATGCGGGGCATTCGTGTGGAGCGGATCGATGGATCTCCACCGAGTTTCTGGAATATGGTGGTGCTGAGGGTGTGGATTCCTGGGGCGTTGCAGAGCATCCCCGGGGCGGCAATTTTGTCGACGATCGATGTGTTGTTCATTTTCTCGGCGGATTGCCGTTGCTTGCACGATCATTTGGCCGGCACCCGGGTGGTGGAGGCCTAACCGCCTATTGGCCGGGGTTCGGTGGTTCCACCCATTCTAGGCCCAATGCCCCCGGGTGAACGAGCAGGTGGCCTTTGGCGCCGGCGATGCGGTCGCCTTCACGAAAGTTGGAGCGAATCAGCGTCAGTGTGCCGGGGGGCTCTCGCCCATCGATGAACTCCTCATACGCGGGTCCTTTGTGGGGTGACACCCGGTGAAGAAAGGTGACTTCCACACGAACGCCTGGGCTGTGATCGAGGGCGACATTCACGGTTCCGGCGGTCTGCCAAGCGAGGATCGGAACCCCAAAAGAGGCGAAAATCAAAGATAGTGCGGGATGGTGGCGGTATGCCAACGCCCAGGCGAGCGGTCCGAGGAGCGCCGCCCAGGCCAAGGCGAACGGAATCGCCCACAGCAAACGGAGCCAGATCCCGGTAAATTCATGTGGGGGAAGGCGGTCAGTGGCGATCGACATTCCGAGCTGCGGCCCGTAAATCAGCAGGATCAGCGTCGCACCGATGCGGATCCATCCCCAAATGCCAAGTGGGTTTTCTGGCATGCGGCATTGTGGCACATCAGGGTCGAAGCGTCCATCTCAGGGAGGGGGGCGCTGGTACATCAAAAACGCTGAAATTCAGAGTTTTTTGATGTACCACTTGTGTCACTCGGCGGTGCCGTCGCAGTCTTCGTCGGTGCTATTGCCTAAAACCTCGAACTGACCTGGACTCACATTGGCGTTGGCGTCGTTGCAGTCGCCACCGAGCTCGTTGAAGCCGTCGCCATCGTCGTCGCCAAGGGAGGTGCCTTCGTCGACGTTGAGATCGCAGTCGTCATCGATGCCGTTTGCCGCTTCCACGGCGGAAGGATGGATGGCACTGACCTGATCATCGCAGTCGCCTTGGCCCTCGCTGTAGCCGTCTTGGTCGTCGTCGTACGCGGTGGTTCCCTCATCCAAAAGGGAATCACAATCTTGATCCTGACCATCGGCGACTTCGGGGGCGCCCGGGTGGACCTGTGCATCGAGGTCGTCGCAATCTCCTCCGTCCACCGAATACCCATCGCCGTCCTGATCGTTGGTGCCCAGATCGATGGTGCCATCGCAATCATCGTCAATGCCGTTTTCAAGCACTTCCGGAGCGGTTTCCGCCACCAGCGGATCGGCGTCATTGCAGTCGCCTTCGTCTTCCGAGGCGCCGTCACCATCATCGTCGAACGCCGAGGTTCCCTCGTCGGCTGTGCCATCGCAGTCCTGATCGAAGCCGTCGGCAATCTCCGGAGCGCCGGAATGAATACTTAGATCCTCGTCATCGCAGTCGCCGGCGCAGGTGGTGTACCCGTCTTCGTCCTGATCGTAGGCCGAGGGCAGGCCGTTTTCGCAGTCATTCCCACGCAGAGTGACCGGAGGTACCGACAAATCGCCGGTCAGATCCAGGGTAGCGGTGGCCTCGCGCGTGGCAGCGTCCGTCGCGGTGAACCGGATCTCCACTTCGACGGATTCACCGGCGGGAACCTCCAGTGGAAGTGCAGAAACTACCGAGAATTCCGCCGAGGAAAAGGCGATGCCATCCACGGAAAAATTGGCGGTGCCATCGTTCACCACGGTGATCGCGTCGTTTGCAGACTCGCTTGGAGCCACTGGCCCAAAATCAATGGACGCGGGCCACACTTCCGCGGATCCGAGCAAGCCGCGGCCGCCCGCTTCAAATCTGAGTTCGGTGGTGACGTCCTCGGAAACGAAGTTTCCAGAGGTAAAGTTCCATCCCTCGGCCGTGGGGGCGTATTGCACCAAGACTTCCGTCGTGGTGTCCGGGTCAACGGTGATCGGGAAAGCGTCCACCACCGAAAAAATACCGGAAGAATCGTCTAATTCTAGACCCGTCACTTCGATCGCGGTCCCGGATTCATGCTTCAAGGTCACCGGAAGCTGCACGGCATCTCCGATCACCACTTCGCCAAAGTCCACGACGGAAGTCTGTACCGAAAGCGACTTCCGGATTTCGCCGATGTCGTTTTCGCTTTGGCAACCGGCCGAAAGGGCGACCGCCGACCAGGGCAGCCACCGGCGCCGCCGCAGGAACACCACCGAGGCGCCGAGGATCCACCATGCGCCACCGAAGGTGGAGCTTTGGCAGCCACAATTCTTCGGTTCGGCTTCTTCCAGGCCCAGGCCGCAGGGGTCGTCGACCACCCCATTGCAGTCGTTGTCGATGCCGTCGCACACCTCGGGCACGTCGGGAGATGCCCAGCCGTTGCTGTCGTCGCAATCGCCCTCTTCGGCCGTCCAGCCGTCGCCGTCGAGATCGGACAAGCCCTCGTCGACCTCGCCATCGCAGTCGTCGTCTACGCCATTGCTTGCCTCGGTTTGGCCAGGAGCAACGGTGTCATTGGCGTCGTCGCAATCGCCTGCATCTTCGGTCCATCCGTCGCCATCGTCGTCAAACGCGGGGCCGCCCTCGTCCACATCGCCGTCGCAATCGTCATCGCGGCCGTGTTCGGGATCTTCCGCGGCGCCGATGTCGATGGTGTCGTCTTCGTCGTTGCAGTCACCGTCGTTTTCGCTGTGGCCGTCGCCGTCGTCATCGTAGGCATCGGTGCCTTCGTCCACGATTCCGTCGCAGTCCTCGTCCACCCCGTCGGCGGTCTCAGCTGCCCCTGGATGAACGTCTGGATCCGAGTTGTCGCAGTCGCCGCCGGCCACAGTGTATCCGTCGCCGTCTGGATCGTAGACGCCGTCGTCGACCTGGCCATCGCAATCGTCGTCCACGCCATTATCAGCGATCTCCGTTGCGTTCGGATGGACGACGCTCTGCTCGTCGTTGCAGTCGCCTTCGTCTTCGGAGAATCCGTCCCCGTCATCGTCGTAGCAAGCGGTTTCTTCGTCGACGATCCCGTCGCAGTCCTGATCGACCTGATCGCAGACCTCCACGGCACCCGGGCCAATGTCGGCATCGGCGTCGTCGCAATCCCCGCCTTCTTCGGTGCTTCCGTCGTCGTCATCGTCGTAGGCGTCGGTGGTTTCATCGACGACCCCGTCGCAATCGTCGTCGGCACCGTTCTGCAATTCGGGGGCACCCGGGTGAATGTCGGCCCAGCCATCGGCGCAATCGGGGCCTGCAACGTCCGATCCTACGTAACCGTCGCCGTCCACATCCACCCAATCGCCGCCGATGCAATCTTGATCGATGCCGTCGTACGGAATTTCCGGTGCGCCGGGATGAACCGTGGCGGAACCATCGTTGCAATCGGCGGAATTTGCGACATGGTTCGCCGGCATGTCGCATGAATCTTCGCTGTTTGCGGGGTCCCCATAAGAGTCGGCGTCGGCATCGGCGTACCAGGAAACCGCATCGACGGCATTTTCATCGGTGGACCCGTCGCAGTCGTCGTCGAGATCGTTGCATACTTCCGATGCACCTGGATGAATCGCCTGCACATTGTCGTTGCAGTCGTCGTCGTTTGCGACGTAGGTTGCTGGTGGATCGCAGGCTACCGCGGTGTCCGCGGGATCGCCATAGGTGTCAGAATCTCCGTCGCCGTACCAGGTGGTTCCGCCCAAAGCGCCGGATTCGTCGATGGTTCCGTCGCAGTCGTCGTCAAGATCGTTGCAGTATTCTTGGGCGCCGGGATGGATCGCAAACACAGAATCGTTGCAGTCCCCGGACTGTGCAACGTACCCATTGGGCTGCAGACAAAGGTTGGAAGTCTGGTTGGACAGGCCATAGGCGTCGGCGTCCGCATCGCGGTACCAGGTGGTGGAGCCGGTGGCGCCCTCGTCGACCGCGAGGTCGCAATCGTTGTCGATGCCGTCGCAAAGCTCGGTTGCGCCCGGGTGGGTGCTCTGCACATTGTCGTTGCAGTCGTCGTCGTTGCCGACATAGTTTTGGGGTGGATCGCAAGCGACGGCGGTGTCGGTGGGGTCCCCATAGGCGTCGGAGTCGCCGTCGCCATACCAGGTGGTTCCACCCAAAGCGCCGGATTCGTCGATGGTTCCGTCGCAGTCGTCGTCGAGATCGTTGCAGTATTCTTGGGCGCCGGGATGGATCGCAAACACAGAATCGTTGCAGTCGCCCGCCTGTGCAACGTACCCCGTGGGCTGGATGCAGAGGTTGGAAGTCTGGCTCGAACGTCCATAAGCGTCGGCATCCGCATCGCGGTACCAGGTGGTGGGGCCGGTGGCGCCTTCGTCGACCGCGAGGTCGCAATCGTTGTCGATGCCGTCGCAAAGCTCGGTTGCACCGGGGTGAATGTTCGCCTTGGAATCATTGCAGTCGTCGCCAATCGCAACTGCATTTCCTACCGGGTCACAGGAAGTGCTACCCATATTGGGGTTTCCATGGAGATCCCCGTCCGAATCGATGTGCCAATCGGTCGCGTCGACGGCGTCGGCTTCATCGACGGTGCCATCGCAATCGTCGTCGATCTCATTGCAATATTCGTCGGCGCCGGGAAAGACGTCCGGATCGGTGTCGTCACAATCGTTGCCGCCGCAGGAGGCTTTGTCGAAGCCGTCGCTGTCCGCGTCGCACCCGCACACGGGGTCGGAAGCGCAGTCTGTATCTTCACAATCGACATCGCCGTCGAGATCGTCATCGGCGCCATTGTCGCAGTCTTCATTGCAGCCTGTGCTTGCGGATACATCGAACGACAGCGTATAGTGCTCGGTTCCATTGCACTTTCCGGGGCCGGCCGCTCCGTAGCCGTATCCCTCGACGACCACATAGTAGGTTTCGCCTTCGGTGCAGGTGAAGGCTAGGCCGTCATTCGTGGTTTTATTCCAGGTCGAACCAGCCTCACAGCCATTGCTGGGGTCGCAGCTATTGTCCAGGATGTACATGTCGAAATCGCAGGTCATACCTGTGACATCCATGTCCACGGTACCTGAGACTTGGCAGGTGAAGGAATAGACGTCCTCCATCCCATTTTGGGAGAGTGGCTTGTAAGGCGATCCGCATTCATAGCAGTCATCGGTGGAGCACAGGCCGCCAAGATCGCTGACGTCGTTGCCGGTCATGGTGCCGGTGATCGTCGATGAGCAGGTGAGCTCCTCGAGGATGGGTTCGCCGGAGGGGCAGTCGGACGCCATGGCCGGACGAACGCCGAATCCCAATCCAACCAGGCCGGTGAGCAGCTTTTTCCAAGAAAACATCATTCATCCAAGCAAGCCGCGCGAGATACCGGCGATTCCGGTCGGCGTCATTTACAAATGATGAAGATTGGAGATACCGTCGTTAGAGTGGGAGTAATTATCGTATCCGGGTTTTTGGATACGAAAAGGTCAAGGGGTTGACCATTTCGAAATCAGTGGGTGCTGTTCGCCAGGATCACCAACCAGAAATCCGCGGCCAATAGCGCCAATGCAAGTCCGGCGTGGGCGGCGACCGGGGAGGGGGTTCGTTCAGGGGCGAGCGTCTCGTCCGGGTACATGCTTCGCAAAGCGATCGCCAGAAAAATGGCATACCAAGAGCATAAAAGCGCCCCTGAAACCCCCAAACCTAGCTGGGTGGGATCGGAGAGATTGCTCATGGTGTACACCAGTTGGAAGATCACCCCGAGAATGCCGGACGCAAGCGCCCCATTGGCGAGGTAAGGCAGATGGCCGCGGTGCAGTTCGCGGGAGAAGCCCGTGACAAATACCACACCTGCGGAAATGACCAGCACCCCAGGCAGATTCGTCAGCGCTCGCAGGGGAATCCCGTCGGACAACCAACCGAAGAGTGTAGCTGCGATCGCGAGGAACAAAGGGGCGATCCATCGAACGGGGGAGCGAACGTCCGTGGCCGTCACCCGCTTCAGCAGCAGCGCTTCGAATCCAAGTCCGAGCGTAAGGTAGCCGAGAAAGCCGTACACCAGGGCGATGAACGAGGTTGCGATCCCGACACCCAGTTGGCTGGGATCCTGGAACGAAAACGCCGAGGTGAGCAGACCGGCAAAGGAGGCCAGCAATCCAGCGTTGAGGAAACTTCTGCCGACGCGACGAAACACGTCGAGATCGGCACCTTTTCCTTGTACGGCGTCGGAGTAGGCTTCGAGAACGCGGAGGGCGGGGGTGCCCAGCCAGGTGAGTCCAATCGCTAGGCCGAACACCATCAAAAAAGCGTCGGGCATCAGCAGCTGATTGAAGTGCACGCCGCCGAGGATCGCACCAAGCACCATCATGCCGAGTCCCATAGCAGTTCCCATGAGCATTCTCATGACCACCCTCCGATCAAAATAGTGGGATGCCGTATTTTTCAACTTTGCATACTTGCTCGATCCGTACAGTTTCGAATACTCTGCAATCAATTCTTCCGGTGGGCCGAACGTCTGACAGGCTCGCGCAAAGGCCGTCTCCTGGCTGTGTCCGGCCGACATCAAATCATCGATTTCATCGCGCAGGTGAGACTCCACCTCATCGAGGCAACCTCGACTCACCAGCTGTTTGTCGTCAAGCAACCAGAGGAATTTTCGAAGTTCTGTTTCGAGATCAAACAAAGAGGGTGCCGCGGCTCGCCGTGAGGGTCGCATTCGCCGCATCCCATTCTTCCAACTGCGATTTTAGCCGAGTGAGGCCGTCGGGATGAATCTTGTAGTACTTTCGCTTGCGACCGGTCTCAGACTCCTGCCAAAAAGAGGTGATAAACCCCTGGCTTTCGAGACGGTGGAGGACGGGGTACAGCATCCCCTCGGTCCAAGTGACCCTTCCGCCGGACAGCCCCTGTACTTCTTTGATCAGGGCGTATCCATAGCTCTCCTTCCGCGAAAGGATAGAGAGCAAGAGGGGTTCTGCGGTGGCGGCGATCAGGTCTTTGCTCAAGGTCACGGCGGCTCCAGAACCCTAGCACTCCGATGCCTCGGAGCACTAGGTATGGGTACGATACCTTGAGGTTCGAGGTATGCCAAGTGCGCGATTTCACGCATTCTGGTTGCGTGATTTCACACATGCCGAACACGGATGTCGGTTGAAAGAGAGTTTTTCGTTGGCACGGGATCTGCCTTAGGGGCCGTGCGAGGTTGTCATGTGGTTTTTATTTTCGATGTTGGCCTGTACGGTGGAGACGAATGTAGAGCCGGTCCCCGATGACACGGAAGTCGAATGCAACGGCTTCATTCGCGGGACGTACCCCGAAAATGGCGCGTATGACGCCTACTACCGCACCCGGGTCGAGTTCTATCTGTCCGAGCCGCTGGCTGAGGCCAACGTCATTGGGGATGTGGACGGAACCACGGAGCTTTTGGATGGCGGTCTGACGGTGCGGTTTACACCTGCGGTTCCGCTGGAGCCGGACAGCGACTACACCTTCGCTTTGGAGTTCTGTGGCGATGAGCCGTCGATCGATTTTCACACCTCCGCAACAGGACTCCCTCTGGAAGTGCCTGTCGAGGAGTTGACTCAACAAAGCTACGACATCGACCTTTTGGGGGCGGAGTTCGTCGAAGGCGATCTGCTGGGAACCCTGGTGGCTTGGCTGTACCGCGGCCATTTGTTGGCGGGTGTGGCGGAGGTGGGGGATGCCGGTTTGGAATGGCGCATCGCGACGGCGGCGACCGCCGGACCGGACGCGCAGGACGAGTGTGCAAGAACTTTGGAGCTTCCGGTTGGCGAGTTCCGTAGTCCATTCTTCTCGTTGCACGAGGACGAGATCGTGTTTGACGCCTACGACACCACCCTGCGAATGATGGATGTCTCGCTCGAAGGGGACTTTGTTCCTGATGCTTCGCGCCTAGATGGGGTGCGGTTCTCGGGGATGTTCGACGGCCGAGAGCTGTTGGAGCTGATCGGCGGCGACGATCTCGATGCGATGTGCGATCTGGGCGAGTTTGCGGACATGCCGTGCCAGCCCTGCCCAGATGATGCCGCTCCCTACTGCTTTTGGGTGGAAGTCGATCGGCTCTCGGCGGAAGCAGTGCCGGTGATCCTGCAAGAGGTCAGTGAAGTGCCGTTGGAATGCCAAAACCCGTAAGACGTGAGGCCTCGCGCAGCGTCCTACGGGCGTCGGCTAACGGCCCGCGACCAAGGGTACTCCGCCGTCGGCGGCGGAATTCACCGTGCGCTGTTCCGAAACCACGGTTTGACCGTTGGCAGTGGCAAACAGCTGGAGTACGACAGGGTAGGCGCCAGCAGGAATGGTGGTCGTAGGCTGGACTTCGCAGGACGCGGACGCCGGTGCGAAGGGGTACACCGAGTAATTGCAGCCGCTGCAGTCGATATTGGCGTTGACGGTCTGGTTGTAGTTCACGAACGTGATGCTCAAAACCACCGGATCAGCGGGTGGGGTGCCGAGCGGCGCCTCGCATCGTCCGGCAAAATCGTATGTCCGTTGGCATTTGATCGAGTCGCCTTCCATCCAGCATTGAGCCAAGGTTTCGGCGTGGGCGGCGGGAGCGAGAAGCGAAAACAACAGCGCGATCATGGGACCTCCGGTTCGCCGCAAAGGCAGCGAACCGGCGTATGTAGACATCGGATCGGCGTTTCGAGTGTACCGAATTGTCCCTATTCGCTGAGGCGCTGCACCGCGAGTTCGTTGAGATAGCACTCCAGGTCGGTGTAGCCTGCGGTGCAACCTGCCACTCCGTTGTTCGCGCGGTTGGCCAGAGTAAACGCGGAAGGGGAGGACACATTGGGATTTAGGGTGTGTGCGGTCTCCCAGGCGTCGGGCATGCCGTCTTTGTCGGTATCGGTCGGAACAGGTTTCGTTGGATTTACCGAAAGTCCATCGCCAAAGTTCTTTCCGCTGGTGCTGCTCCATGCCTTTGGTTTCGAATCGATCGGCATCGACAGGTAGGAAATCAACCGCCGGTCCATGGGATCGCGCGGGAAGGCTCCTGCATTGGTCTTCATGTAACTGACCAATCCGTCGGTGCTGGTGAGGGTGACTGCGGGGTAGGCGTGTGGAGATTGCAGAGAGGGCATATTCATTGCATAGGATTGCACGGTGGTGCCTCTCTGCAGTTTATTGCCGGATTGGTAGATTGTGTTCTGGACGGGATCCGTGAACGCATTCTCAAACATAGGGTTGTCAATGTTGTTTCGGCGTACCATGAAGTTGTTGCGCCAGTTGAGGGCCACAAAGAAATTGTCGCCATTCAATGCACAGTCGTTGCCTTCGTTGGTGCCCGTGCAACGGTTGTACCAGATTGGATCGCTCACATCCCACATCAGGTTGTTGGTCAGCTCCAACTCCAGTGTTCGACCGCTGCAATTGCTGCCGGGGGCGTCTTCGTTTTCTTCACAGGAGATTTCAGGGAGTCGTCCGTAAACGCCGTTCCACAGGTTGTGATGGAGGGTGATTCGATCCTGAACCAACGGATCGGCCGAATAGTTCAACAGAATTCCGCCCCAGCGAAAGTGTTCGCCGAGCGGCTCCGCAATGATCGAGTTTTGGATGGTGATGTCGTGCGATCGACTGATTTCCATGTTCTCGTCGAAGGAGTTGGCCAGAGACACATGGTCGACGATCCAATCGTGCGCGCCGCCGATACGCAGTCCGTCGGAGGTTCCTTTACGAAGCCGAACATGGCGCAGGATGACGTCGTTGCAGTCGTTCGGGTCGTAGACATTGTCGCAAATCAGGCCACCTTTAATGGTGACACCGCTGGGGGAAGTCTGGCCTGCAATGGTGACATCTCCGTGGGTCATGTACAATGGACCGGCGATGACGCCACTGACCCGAAACACAATCGTGCGCGGACCGGTCTTGTCGAGGCAGTTTTGAAGCGTTCCGGGCCCGGAATTGGTCAATTTGGTGACCAGACACACCGTGCCACCGCGGCCGCCGCTGGTGTAGGCCCCGAACCCCTCCGCTCCGGGGAAAGCGGGGATGGTTCCTCGTGCTTCCGAGCCCTCCGGCTGTGATTCCGCCAAGTATTCATTCGTTGCACAGGCGGAAAAAAACAACCACGCGACATTCTTCAGAACTTGAATTCCCATACGTGCCCCCTTGGTTTTTTTCGGACGCAGCTGTGCACCCCGAGCCAAAAGCGCCGGTCGTCGCGGGTCACTGGATCGTTCTACTCCAGAACTGAGCCCTGGATACATGGTGGGGGTTTCTTTTGCAGTTGCAAACAGCGGCGGGCCGTGCGATGGCGCATCCTCCGAGGCTGGCTGGAGGACGGCGATGAACCCTGAAAATGCGAACCGAGTCACCGCATTGCTGACTGCGTTGGTGATCTTCGATTTCATCCTGACGACCGTGGCTTTCTTCTTTCCGCAGCTATGGTTTGATGTGTTCCACGGCGTCGCGTATGTCGATCCACAGGGCTTTCTGCGCCGCTGCGGCGCTAATTGGGCCGCATTCCTATTGTTTCAAGCGATCGCTCTGTGGCGCTGGCGCCGAGAGCCGGACTGGTTGGCCGTGGTCGCCGGGGTGCGTCTCAGCGACATTTTCACCGACATGATGTACGCCAACGTCGCTCAAGATGTGACGTGGTTTGCGAGGTTGTCCCTGCCGGGGATGGGTCTCGTGAACCTCGCGATGGGCGTTTGGTTCTTGCGCCAGTACCGCCTGCTGGTCGCAGAGAAGGTCAAGTAGATTTACTATCGACGTGGAACCTCGGCTGGTATCGGGGCTTCGCCTGCCGGTGATCCGCATTCGTCGGGAGCTTCCACCCAGGTGACCTTGCCGTTCTCAAGCAGGCTGCCGTCCGCGGTGACGACCAGAGTGTGCTTTTCGCCGCCTGCTTCCAGATGCACCTGGTGTTTTGAGACCTTCCAACTGCCCATGTAGACGTACGCCTCTTCGCCGAGCAGATCGACCGAGGCGTTACCGCCGGACCGGAATTGGAGCAACTGACCGTTGAACCCTTGATACGGTGTGGAAAAAAACTGAGTATCGACGAGCATCGCCTCGATGCCGGCGTCCGTGGCCAAGGTTTCGCCGGTCAGCAGTCGGTAGCGAACCATGCCGTGCAGGCTGTTGAAGCTTGGCTCCAAAGGGAGCCGTCGTCCAATGTTTCGGTCGAGTGCGATCGCCCGGGTGAGGTGATCGAGCACGGCTGGACGGGTCGCGCCGTGTTCGCAGCGCAAGTTGGTGGCGACGTTAGCTAGCGCCACCGCCAGAGTGTAATGGATCTCCGCGGATTTTTCGTCCATGCCGAGCGCAGCGCGCAGAAACGGAACCGCGGCTTCGGGGCGATGCCCCTCCAGGCAGGCGCGGCCGGCTTCGAGAAGTTGTGGGGCTTCCAAGACGACATCCAGGGTCAGGATCGTGGGATCGCAGGCGGGGGCGGCTTCAGCGATCATCGGCATCCACAGCGCATAAAACAGAGTCTGCATTGCGGCCCCCGGCGAAGTATACGCGGGAACGGCCATCGTTCGCAACGGCGCTCTAGTGGGGCAACGGCGGATTGGGAGGGATGTCCGCCGAGGACTCATCCCAGATCAACACGGTGAAGTCCACCCTGCGCACCGCTCCCGAGGTGACGGCTTCTCCGGATCCGAGCGCTTGCAGGCGATCTCTGTCGATGTGCCGCGCTTCGAGTGCGGCGATGATCGCCTCGGCACGTCGGGTGGAGAGATCGTAGTTGTAAGCGCTAGTTCCGGGCGCATCGGCATGGCCCTCCACCCGCAGGAGCCGCACCTCGGAGTGCTCTCGAAGCCATCCAGCCAAAGTATCCAGCCAAGTGTCGGATTCGGCGGTCATGCGTGCCGAATTGAGAGGAAACATCCATTCGGCGTCGAGCTGCATTTTTCCTTCTTGCATGGCGATCAATGCGGGCGACAGTTCGATGGTCAACGACACTTGGCTGTCGACGGGGATTTCCACCGGAAGGGTCCGCTTGGTGAACCCTTGGGCGCCGACTTCGAGATCGTACGTTCCTGCAAGCACATTCAGATCTTCGCCGCCGCCTGCCACCGGGTATTTTGGGTCAAGCCGGACCCAACCGGCGATCGGTCCGTCCGGTCCGACCAAATTCACGAGGAGGCGCCCGAACCGGTTCGCTTCCAAGTGGATCGTGAGCGTGCTGTTTTGTTCGGGTACTACGAGCATTTCGCTGAAGGGGCGATGCCCGGCGGCGACCACCTCCAATTGATGCGGGCCCGGCCAAAGAGAGTAAACCAATACTTCGTCGGGGAAGATGCTCTCGTGTTCGTCGTGATCGAGGGTGAACGCTACTTCTTCTAGGCTGTCCGGCCGATCCGAGTCGACTTCGACCTGAAGCTCGACTTTGGCGTCCGGACAGCCGTCCTCGTCTTTGTAGCCGTTGTGCGCTTCGGGGATATTTACGCACGCATCGGCCGTATCGAGAATTCCATCCTCGTCGTTGTCGGGGTCTACGCAACCATCCCGATCCTGGAAATGATCCCGATCTTCGGGTTCATCGAGGCAGAGATCGATGGAGTCGCGAACGCGATCGCGGTCCCGGTCGGGAGCGGGGGTGGTGACGTATTCAAGAGCGACGAGTGCTCGCCATTCGGGTGCTTGAAAGCCTCGAGTTAACCCTGCTCCTGCGCCTATGCGAAGGGTCCAACCGGCGCCGACCGGCAGTCCGACGTGGGCAAGCGACTCGACAGGAATGTTGTTTCCGCCCCACTTTCCGACCAAGGGAACGCTGCCGAAGATCTCCAGTCGGGCAAAGATGGGCGACCAACCTACCCCTGCGGCCCATTCCCATCGGGGGCCCCAATACAGCCCCACCATCGACCCGCCGCGTTGTACCCGCGGGCCGGTGCTGAACATCCACTGGATCGGTCGGTCACCTTCCAGGTTGAACCTAATGTTAACGGCGCTTTGGTCCGCCCAGCGGTTGTTGGGTCCCGACAACTGTTGATGCAATTGCGTCGACATTCCGAGTTTAAGGCGGGGATGGTTGTACATGGGAATGCTCAGAAAGAGCGCCGCACTCCCGGGAAATACATCGGTGTCCTTCGCAGCGACAATGGTTTGCATAGGAACAGAGACGCCGATGCGAAACCAATTTTTGATGGCAATCGAACCGCCACCTTCAAGATAGATCGCCTGATCTACGAGTGCACGGCGTTCGGAAGTGCCCACCACCCACACCGGATTTCCGACCGCGCTGCCCGAAAGAGCGGTACGAATGGTCCAAGGGTTGCCAATATCGGCTTCTGTTGAGGATACCCAGGGGCCGCCATCCAGGAGCCTCAGGTTTTGCACATCAAATGCCCATGCAAATCCCGGAATGAATAGTAACACGAGAAAAGAACTTCTTCGTAACAGGGCAATGAGGAGCACGAGCAGGGTCCAGCCTGCCGGGGCCACCGCGGTGGCACATTGGCCTCCGCCCTCGACGTGAAAAGGGCCTCCTCCCTCGAGTTGGATATCGGTGTCAGAGTCCGAGGGGGTGACGCTGTCCACCCCATCGCTGTCCGAACACTCCTCGGGTACACTGGTCTTTAAGCAGCCACCACCTTGCATTTCGAGGCATTCGTCTGCCATTCGGCCCCTCAACAGGCTATAGTGTGCAACCCTGCAATCGTGTCAACAGAGTGTGAGCACGGGTAAAGGGAGCGATGATCCTATTGTTACTTTGAGGGACGGGCGGTCTTGCCACAAGGAACAAT
>SYKL01000386.1 GCA_005797785.1 Pseudomonadota bacterium
AGGAAGATTCAAGAGGCGTACAACCTCAAACACGGGATCACGCCGACGACCATCTACCGGTCGAACGAATCGCCGCTTGCAGCGCTCATTTCAGGCGATTTTGTAGACGTTCCTGTGGAAGGCGATTCTCCAAAGGAACGCGCCAATGCGCTCAGCCCCGAAAATGCCGAAAAGATGATCGCGCGGCTGCGCAAAGAGATGAAGCAAGCCTCTGCGAAGCTAGAGTTTGAGCGGGCGGCCGAGCTCCGGGACCGAATTCGCGCGATCGAGAACGCTGTGTTGGAACTCCGCTAGACGCAGCATGTCGGGACGGGACGGTCCGTTTGCCGGGTTGATCCGGAGCCGCTACCTGGAACTCCTCTGTTGAGGTGCTCATGTTGACCCTGTTTGCACTGGCCCCCCTGGCTGCCGCCGCGGAAAACCAAGTGTTGGTCTGGGACATCACCTTGGACGGTCGCGAAGTCGGCCACCGCACCGAAACAGTAAAGTACTTGACCAATACCGATGGCTCGGTCCGGCGCATTCTGGAAGTCTGGACCGAGGTTGATGGTAGTATTCTCGGGTTCAAGTACAGTTTTCGCGAGCGTCTAACGGCGGACATCTCTGGTGATGTGGCGTCTTTTCACGCGGTCGCCGATCTTTCGGGAAGCGTCACCGAAGTCCAAGCGCGAAGAGGCGCTACGTCCTGGACGATCACCACCAATTTTGACGGCCGCGAAACCACGCGCGAATGGCCGGCGAATTCGATCGACCTTTCGACCGCCGATCTCATCGATCCGGCGACCTCGACCCCCATCGGCCAGTTCGACCAGGTGCGCGTATTGTCGGCGGAGACCGGTGACATTTACGAAGGCCCTGTCAAACGCTTGGGTGAAAGCACGGTGGTGGTGGACGCAAAGACGCTGGTCGTCGAAGGGTATTCCTGGACGTCGGAAGACGGTGTAGAAGGCAAACTTTGGTACACGCCGGATGGATTTCTGGCCAAGTATGAGATGGAGGTCATGGGCCGCCGATTGATTGGAACCCTCGCGGATCCACCGCCGGCGGGGACGGATGGCAATCCGGTGAGCGGCTCGGCGACCGGTATCACGGAAGTGAATTTGTAGGTAGTGGACGTGAAGTCGGGCTAGAATTACCGCATGAGACGGAACACCAACTTCGCTGATCCGAGCTACGAACCAACCGACGAAGAGTTGGCCGAGTTGATGCACGAGGCGTTTGCGGGGATCAAAGAGGCACGCGAAAAGAGCCTTGTGGAGATGCGAGCCCGAATCGCCACAGCGCGAAAAGCGGCGGTTTTAGAGCTGCTTCAGAAACAAGCAAAGCCATGAATCCTGTGTTGTTAGTCATCGCCGGCCCGAACGGCGCCGGAAAAACGACCGTAACGGTGAAACTCAAGGTCGAAAAATGGAGCGACAACGTAGAGTACCTGAACCCCGATGATGTCGCTCGCGACCGTTTTGGCGACTGGAATTCACCCAAGGCCGTCATTCAGGCAGCGACCTGGGTATCTGCAAGGCGAGAGGAACTCCTCCAGGCACACCTAGGAATAGCATTTGAAACGGTATTCTCCACCACGGAGAAACTAGAGTTTCTGAATCGGGCCCAGGCGGCCGGGTATTTCGTACGAGTGTTTTTTGTTGGCACGTCCGATCCGCGAATCAACGCCGCCAGGGTGGCGGATCGAGTCATTCGCGGTGGTCATTCAGTTCCCATCGACAAGATCGTGAGTCGCTACGAGCGCTCCATGTTGAATTTGTCGCTTGCCATTCGAACGGTAGACCGCTGCTACATCTACGACAATTCGAAAGACGGCGCAGATGCAGCTCTCTGTGTCCGCACGGCCGACGGGCTCCTGCGCAAAGTATACCGGGAACTTCCTCTTTGGGTATCAGACGCCGTGGATGGCGTTGGCAAACACCCAGACTTCGAAGACCTCCGCTCTACCACACCTTAAACCCCTCGTTCTCCGCCGCATTCTCACAATAGTCTGCAAAGCTCGTTAACCAGCCCTCCACCTCCTCCTTCGGCGGATCGTCGTCAAAAAACGACAGGTACGAGCCCACTTCGTTCTCAGCCACAAACTTGCGAAGTCGACTGGCGATGTGTCGACATTCCTCCGGCGTGATCAGCCAACCATCGTTCGACTTGAATTTGTACAAGTCAACGCTGTCTTTGGTGGGCTCCCACCCGGGCGTGGTGAATGCGTTCGGATCCTTCGCGGCTCCCGTATTAAGAAGAATCCCATTGACCCAGCCCATTTCCCAGGACGTAAACCGGTACCACACCCCCGGGCCGGAAGCGGGAGCCTCAGGGCCAGACTCGTTCGCGAACTGAAAATCAAACCCCATATGCATCCCCCAGGGACACATATGGGGTTTTGCGCCATCCGCTTTGTTGCACTACAAACTGCAACAGGTTCGGATAGTCAATCGCTTGACTATCCCGTGGTCACATGGAAGGCGAGGCTCTTCAAGTACCGGCTCTCAGGAATTGCAGGGACGACCGGATGATCCGGAGCCTGCTCGCCTCGCCGCACCATGCGTAGCTTCCGACCGGTCTTTCGGGCAGCTTCCACCACGGTATCGATGAACCGCTCTTCTTCCACATGATAACTGCACGAAGACGTGAACAAAAACCCGCCTTCTTCGACCAACATCAACCCAAGGGCATTGACGTCGCGGTAACCGACCAACGCTTTCGAAGCGACCTTTCGGGATTTCGCAAACGCTGGAGGATCGAGAACCACCGAGCCAAACCGACGACCCTGCCCCACCAGCTTCTCCAGCGTGGTGCGACCTTCTGCGCAGATGCCTTCGAATTTGTCGCCGACGCCATTGGCCGCTGCGTTCCGAATCGCGCGTTGCATCGTCTCTTCGGACGAATCGACCGCCACCACCGACGTGGCTCCCGCTTTCAAAGCGTGCAACCCGAATCCGCCGGTATTGCAGTACACGTCGAGAACGGTGCGACCCTTGGAAAGCGAAGCTGCAAACCGACGATTCTCGGCCTGATCGTAGAAGTGCCCCGTCTTTTGCGCACCCATGGCGTCGACCAAAAAGGTGACCCCATGCTCGTCGATCGCGACTTCCGGCGGAACCTCGCCAAACCAAAGCCGGCGTTCTTCCTCGAGTCCTTCCATCTCCCGCATGCGGGCATCGCCGCGGAGGATCACGCCGTCCGGCGCCAACTCCTCGCGAATCGCCTGTTCGATCGCGTCCTTACGGACTTCCATCCCGAGGGTGGTGATCTGCACGGTGAGGACGTTGTCGAAGCGATCGATGACGAGCCCAGGAAGACCATCCGCTTCTGCGTGAACCAACCGTAGACTGCGCCGATCCGGCGCGCAGGCGGTCCGGTACGCCAAAGCGTCGCGCAACCGAGCTGCGAAAAATACCGGCGTGTCGATGTCTTCCTTGCGCCGACGGCTCAACAGCCGGATGGCGATCAAGGAGCGAGGATTGGCGTATCCACGGCCAACAAAGGCGCCTTTCGAATCAAAGACATCGACGGCACCTCCCGCGGGCAGCGTCTTGACGTCATCGGCGATCTCATTTGAAAAAATCCAGGGATGACCGGCTTTGACGCGCTGGTCATGGCGTGGATGCAAGCGTACGGCGGGAATCATGGCCCCGGATTAACCGTTTCGGGGCGATTCGTCCTGAGGCCAAGCTGCCCCCCGCTTCCACGGCCGTGTCGCGGCTGAGAATGTCCAGGTAGGGGACTAAACACGCACTGTGGTGCGGGGGGCTGCCTGCAAGGGGGTATACGGATGTGCTCCGAATTCCTAAAGTGTCTCCCGCAAGAAAAAGCGAACGCAATCGAAAGAGGCCTCCCATGCAGAAAATGACCCACATCGATGCCGACGGAAATGCGCGAATGGTGGATGTCGGCGGCAAAGAAATCACCGAACGCGTGGCGATCGCCGAGGGGCACATTGAACTTTCGGAGGACGCCTTCCGTGCCGTCGTCGAACGCACCGCAAAAAAGGGCGATGTTCTAGCGATCGCGCAATTGGCGGGGATCATGGGCGCCAAACGAACGGCGGACCTGATCCCCTTGTGTCATCCCTTGCCGTTGTCCGGGATAAACCTTGAACTTCGGACAGATCCGGGAAAGGTGGTTGCGAGGGCAACCGTTCGAACGGTCGGGCGTACGGGGGTGGAAATGGAGGCATTAACCGCCGTTTCCGTAGCGTTGCTGACGGTGTACGACATGCTGAAGGCGGAGGATCGCGCGATGGTGATCGGCGCGGTGCGGCTGTTGGAGAAAGATGGGGGTCGAAGCGGTCATTGGGTGAGGGAGCAGGGCTAAGGAATCGTCAAGCCGTTGACGATCTGGCGACTGCTCAGTAATCCGGCCGCCACAATCCAAATTCGTGGGTTTGGCCCTCGCAGTACAACGTATCCCCGTGCGAAAAGTCCGCATCACATAGATATACTGGGTCAAGCTCCTGTACCTCGGGGTCACCGTACGCGACGAGCACATCCTGGGACTGCAGCTCAACCTCGTACGTCGTGCCCTGCAGATGTTTGATCGACGCCACAAACTGGTTCATTCCCATACTATTCGAGGGCTCCGACACCACCACAGTGCCGACCATGGAATAGTGGTTCGACGACCCGGAGATCGTCGCCGCCATGAAATTGTCGTAGTTGATCACTGGGGATTCCCAGTCGCCCACCAACTCGTCGGTGGTGCTGCCGGGAACGTCAGAAGGAAGGCATGCTTGGAGCAGAGTCAACGCTAAAATCTGCACCGTCCGAAGGTTATGGAGCACGGGCACCTCGGCTGTGGAGATACCCTCGCGCGGTTCGGTTCGATGTACCAGACTGCCCCAAAACCAACGGGATAGTAAATTACTTTACTATCCCGCTTCCAAGTCCCGACTAAAAGTGCGCTTTCAAACCCGCTGTGGTCTGAAACGCGCCGCCCAATGTCGGATCATCGTCCCGGCCATTCACAAAGCCGGTGTACCGCGCCTCCAGGTCGATCGCAACGGATTGCCCCAATGCAAACTCAATTCCAAGGCCGGCGTGCGGTCCCCACTGCAGATCCGCGGTGCGGTAGTTGTCGACATTGCCGCTGAAATCGTTGAGGCGGTCGTCGTCGAACTGACGGGCATTGAACGTCAAACCACCGATCGCATAGGGAGAAACGCGAGTCCAAGGGAATGCGAACAACTCTGCCGACACCTGGCCAACGGTTTGCAGGCGTTCGGACTGCGGGTTGAACGTCTGATTGTAGTGGGTCACCGAGGCTTCCAGGCCGATGGCTTCTGCCGGGCGGTAGCGCACACCGAGCCCAAGGCCCGCATCTGCGTAGCCGGAAGCATCTTCGTACCCCGAGAAAATGGAGCCGCCCTGGATACCTACCGCGACGCTGCCCGAGCGATCGAGGGTACGTGAAGGCAAATGCGCCTCTTCGACGACCACATTGCGCGAACGCGCGTAGCGGTGGTGGTGAACCGGCGGCGGCCCATAGACGAAAACCCCATGATAAGGCCGAACATGGTGGTAACGGTAGTGCCGGTGGGAATAACCACGCACGGGGCGCGAACGGTAGGAAGAGTGGCCGTGGCGCGCGGCTTCGGGGTGCGGCCGATTCGAGCGAACCGCGACCGGCCGGCGATCGGAGCGGCTTTCCGAATGACGGGCGGTCTCCTGGCGCGGCGCATTTTCCGAGCGCGGCGCTTGGGCGGGGCGGCTCTGAGCAGGACGATCGCGGGATTCACGGGATTCGCGGCTCTGTTGGCCGCGCTCGGACGACCCACCCTGGGGGCGCGGCTTTTGGCGAACCGGGGATCGCGCTTCTGTGGCTGCGGTCGCTCCCTCTTCCGTAGGGAGAACGCCGGCTTCGGAGTCCGCGCGAGAGGCGTAGGCAGTCCCAGAAATGGCCAACAACAGCAGCGAAGCGACAGAAGAAAGCGGATTCACAGCGGCCTCCAAACTCTTTGCGTCTCGGCTGCCTAGACGCGCCTGCGCCGATTTCATTCGACGGAAAGGATCCTTGGGAGTCGCTTTCTTTCGGAACTAAGGTTGAACCGAGCTTCCACGGGCGAGCAATTTGCGAATCACGGTGGGGTCGAGCCTCCCCTGCCGGGTGGGTTCATCGGGATCGCAGACAACAGGCGGGTTTTCGGAGATGATCCATCGGCGTTTTTCGGGAGAGGAGACGGCGAACAGATGACCGGTTGGGCATTTCTTCCCGGTCAACCATTGTTCGACGCGGAGTGACGAAAGCAGATCCAGGCGTTCGACGATCGCACCGTCGTTGGCGGGTTGGCCTTCATACGTCCAACGTCCGCTTTGAAACTTCAATCGAAGGCCGTCGGCGAAAAACTCGGTGGTCCCAACCAACGGCGGTCCCCAGGTGCGGTCGTTCCACGCATCCTGCGATCGCAGCGCAAGATCGAGAACTTTCGGCGACACCTGGTAAACCGTCGGCTCCGCATTTCGGCGAACGAAGGTGCCCTCGTCGGTCCGTCCAAAGGAGAGGATCTGCTTTGCGCCCTCCTCCACGCTTTGCACGTGGATCGCCAAGATCGGGTCGTCCACCCCCGTATTTGCCGAAGGGCCCGCCACCGAAAGCACGCGGAGACCGGCAACAGCCGCCAAAAAAGCGTTCGCTTCGGGTTGATCGATGGCTTGAGGGATCTCCACCCGTTGCCAAGGTCCAAACAGGGGAGCATCGTCATCGCCCAGAGTCGGCTCGCGAACGAGGGTAAACCCAGGCTCGCGATCGATGTGCAGGGTGCCTATTTCGGAGGGAGCCCAAGGAAGCAGCTTTGGATCGCGCCAACCATTGAGCGGGCGATCAAAAAACGCCCGACCGCCCACCTGCGCGCGCACGATCCGATCCCCCGCGAGGCGCAAGAAAGTCTGACCGCCCTCCAGGTCAAAACCTACATCAAAGGCGCCGAGTTCTCCGGTATCGCCGTGAATCGAAACATGGATCGCCGAGCCAGCGTCGAGTCCATAGTCCTCCAAGTGGCCGCGATCGACCTCGGCATCGGGCGCGCGCTGGCCGATCGCGAGCAGACCATCAATAAAGGCTGGATCGGCGCGGTCTCGGTAGGGGGTAGCGATCGCCCAACCACCGTCGGTCTTTCGGATCACCACGTCAGATTCCAGCTTCCGAACATGAATTTCCGTGGCGGAAGCCGGGTCGCCAGCGACCAACGGGACACTCGCGGTCATCGGACCGGGGCGATGAACGGCCACATCGATAGCTCCAACCGCCAAAACAGCCAAGACGAGCGCGGTGGTGATGCGGGTGTTCATCGCGCCCTCCGCTGGCGCAAGCGAACAAAAGCCGCAATTCCTAACCAAAACAAGGCTGGAACACCGGGGATCCAAAAACGCCAAGTCGCCGTGTTTTCGGGGACATCGAGCTTCGGCGGGATCCGGGTGCGGGCACGAATCGCCACCAACGCCGGATCTTCGACCAGCCAATCCACCGTATTGAGGATCAGGGCTTCATTGTTGGCGAGGACATCCGCCGAACCCACCACCACCAGCTGAGAGCCTGCGCTTGAAGTAAGTTTGGACGTGGGATCTTCCGGTAACGTCGAACCGTCTGGCGCCGGAGGTGCCGCCGGAATGGCGCGATCTGAGAAATAGCTTCCGAATTTACCCTGCGCCACCACCGCCATTGGATGTGGGCCAGGAAACTCCTTCGGCGAGCGCGTGCGCAGCGCCTCCGGCCGAAGGTCGCGCCACTGGGGCAAAGCGCCCGCATCTGCATGCGTGCTCCACAAAACCTCGGTGGTCACCGCGGGATTCACCGAACTCGGTGTCACACTCGAGGAAAAGGGCGAAAGAATAGAACGAATCCCCCGTGTGATCGGAAAACCTCGGTGGATATCGGAGATCATCGGAAACAAAGGGTAATGCACCGGCACCAGCAGCCGCTGCCGACCGACCATGGCCGGCAAAGAAAGCTTCTCATTGTGCGCGCGGTCGACCATCAGGTCGTCTCCGACCTTCACCCCCCATGCGGACAGCATAGGTTGTAAGCCATGTTGCGACGGGCTCGCCCGAAGTCTCTCCAGATCCGGCTTGATGGGGGCGAGGAAAAAGCCCAAAGATCCGCCACGCATGAGGTATTGATCGAGCTGGTATTGGGCGCGTTCGGTGAGCGTCCACTGCGGTCCGATCACCAGCAGGGCATCCACATCCACAGGAACACCGCTTTCTCCGCCGAGTTCAACCTGTCGCACCGTGTAGGAATTGGTCAAGCGACCGTACAATTTGCCGAGGGGATTGTCTTCCTTTTGTGCGGCAAGGTTGGGCTCGCCATTTCCTTGGAGCAAACCTACGACGGGGCGGTGCTCGCCCTGGGTCAGCGCGTGAATCGACCTGGCAATCTCGTATTCCAGGGTATCGAGCGTATCGATCGGGTTAAGCACCCGCTGTTCGCTGCCGTACGAGAAGGAAATCCCCATATAAATAAGCTTTTCTTCCGAACGGGAATTGTCCGCATAGGAATACCGAGTCGGCGAGACCCCAAACCGCTCTGCCTCGCCTTGAAGCTGCTCGTCGTTGCTCGGATCGATGATACGAAGGTCCATTTTCCCGTTGGAGACGGCGCGGAATTCTTCAAGGATCGCTTGAATGGTGGGCCGATGTTGGTGGTAGGGAGCGTTCAGATCCCCAGCCAAATAGGCCCTGACCACCAAGGGTTTTTCCAGATGGGCGACCTGTTCGCGGGCCGCCTCGGACAGGGTGTAGTCCTGCGCTTTGGTCAGGTCGACGCGAAGAAAAACCGCGCTCGAAACATGATTGATCAGGATCAAAAGGAGGGCGACCAGCACCAGCTGCACCGCCAAATGCACACGCCAACGTCGAATCATGCGAACCGCCGGCGTTCCAGAGCGAATACACCGCCATAGAGCGCAAAGAACGCCACGGAAACGAAGAACACCAGGCTGCGGCTGTCAAAGGTACCGCGGGCGAGGTTCGAAAAATGGTATTCAAAGGTTAAATATTGGACAAAACCAACTGCGGCACCGGGAAAGGCAGCCAGAAACCAGCCGAGAACCCAAGGAGTCAGACAGGCTCCAAAGGAGCCGAGAAGGGCGACGGTGGCATTTTCCGTCAAACTGGAGGCGCAAATCCCGATCGCGGCGGCCGCGGCCGCGAACAACCCCATGCCTAGGTAGCCCGCCAACACCGGTCCGACGTCCAATTCCCCGCATGCGGCAATGGCGATCGGCCACGGAAGCGTCGAAAGGAGCGCCGCGATGAGAACCCCGAAGGCGGCGAGCCATTTGCCGACAATGATCTCCGCCGAACTCACCGGAAAGGTCGCCAACAATTCAAAGGTGCCCGTGCGCCGCTCCTCGGTGATCGATCGCATGGTGATCGCGGGTGCGATAAACGCTAGTCCCAACGCCATCCATTGGAAGGGGCCGTTCATGGTAGCAACACCCGCGGCAAACAGATCGTTGAGCCAAAGCGTAAATGCCGCGAGAAACAATAGAAACACGCCGATCGCCGCGTAAGCCAGCGGGCTGGAAAAGGACGCCAAGAATTCGCGTCGGGCGATGGCGAGGATGTTGGCCAATTTCGGGAGTGCCTCGGAGTTTCCTCTTTATTGAATTTTGGCGCGGGCATCCACCCCTGTGCACCCACGCGGCTCGGGATATACCGGCGCGAAGGAGCAGGGATGGCCGTCCTCGAAATTCTTACTGCGCCGCATCCAGTATTGTCCGCTTCTGCCCGCGAAGTTCGCGACGACGAATTTGGTCCGGCGTTGAAGCAGCTGCTTTCGGACATGGCCGAAACCATGTATGCCGCCCCGGGAGTAGGGTTAGCAGCGCCACAAGTGGGCGATGGACGGAGAATTATCACCGTGGACTCCTCCGACAAGGAAAACCGCGGGAAGCGCCTGTACAAAATGGTGAACCCCACCATCGTCGAGCGGAGTAAGGAGACGATCACCTGGGGAGAAACCTGTCTTTCGGTTCCGGATCTGGAGGTCGACGTCGTTCGCGCCAACCGGATCCGCGTCCAATGGCGCGATGAATCCGGCGCCAAACGCGAAGAGTGGTTCGAGGAATATGAGGCGGTGATCCTCCAGCATGAGCTGGATCACTTGGCGGGAACGGTGCTGCTCGATCGGGTCAGCAGCTTTCGTCGCAGCCGGTACATGAAGAAGGTGAAAAGCCGCGTTCAGGAATTGGTTCGTTAATCGGGGGTTCGATGCGGGTTGCCTTTCTGGGAACACCTGAGTTCGCTGTTCCGTCGTTACGGGCGTTGATCGAGGCGAAGCACGAGGTGGTTCTGGTGGTAGCCCAGCCGGATCGGCCCTCGGGTCGAGGCCAGGAGCTGCATTCGCCGCCGGTGGCGTTGGTAGCAAAAGAATTGGGCTTGCCGTTGGTGCAGCCCAAGGCGATCAAGACCGGCGCATTCCCCGAACAGTTTGCCGCATGCCAAGCGGATGTTGCGGTGGTGGTCGCCTACGGAAGAATCTTGACGCGTCAACACTTGGAAACGCCGCGGCTGGGCTGCATCAACGTGCATGCGTCGCTGCTTCCGCGTTGGCGAGGGGCTGCGCCCATCCAATGGTCGGTTTGGGCCGGCGATGAGATCACGGGGGTTTGTACCCAACAGATGGGCGAAGGGCTGGATACTGGACCGGTGTTGCTGGAGAAACGCACGCCGATCGGCGCGCATGAAACGGCGAGCGAGCTGCACGATCGGCTGTCCGTGCTGGGGGCGGAGGCGATCGTCGAGACGCTGGCGGGTTTGAGCACGTTGGTGCCGCAAGCGCAAGATGAATCTCTGGCCACCCACGCCGGGAAAATCGAAAAAGAGATGGGCAAGGTGGACTGGACGCGGTCGGCGGTGGAAATCGACCGGCAGATCCGCGCGATGACGCGTTGGCCCGGGGGTTTTGTGCCCTGGGCCGACGGCGCGCTCAAGCTGCTGGAGGTTCGCCCGGTAGACGGAAAGGGTGCTCCGGGCGAGGTTCTCCGGGTGGCGCCACTGACCATCGCCTGCGGGTCCGGCGCGTTGGAGTTGGTCCGCGTACAGGCTCCCGGCCGAAAACCAGTGAGCGGCCAAGATTTTGCGAACGGTGCTCGGGTAGTCCCCGGCATGAGGTGGTAATGGCGATCGTATCTCCGTCGATCTTGTCCGCGGATTTTGGAAACCTGGCCGCCGAAGTCAAGGATGTCCTCGACAAAGGCGCCGATTGGATTCACGTCGACGTGATGGATGGGCGGTTTGTGCCGAACATCACCATCGGTCCGTTGGTGGTGTCCGCCGTTCGAAAGCATGCTCCGAAAGCGTTTTTGGATGTGCATCTGATGATCGTGGAACCCGACAAGTACCTTGCCGATTTTCGGGAAGCGGGCTCGGATCAGATCACCGTTCATGCGGAGGCCTGCCCGCATTTGCATCGGTCGATTCAGGCGATTCGGGGGTTGGGAGCGAAACCCGGTGTGTCGCTGAACCCGCACACGCCGGAAACCGAGCTTGAGTATGTGCTCGACGATCTCGATCTCGTGCTGGTGATGACG
>SYKL01000387.1 GCA_005797785.1 Pseudomonadota bacterium
CCAAAAGAACCTGAACCGGTCGATCGCTGAATCCTTGTCGGGGTTGCAGCAGGTGATTCACGAGGCAGTGGCAGAGGGGATCGCGGTTCGTGGATACCTGTCGACGGTGTTTGGTTGTCCCTATGAGGGCGATGTTCCAGTATCCAAGGTGATTGAGCTCGCGCATGCACTTCGCGCTGCGGGGGCGGCAGAATTGGCACTGGGCGACACCACGGGTATGGCGGATCCGGAGCAAGTAAAGCTTGTGATTGCGGCTTTGGTGGAGTCAGGGATACCGCTCGACACCATCGCATGCCACTTTCATGACACCCGCGGCACCGCCGTGGTCAACGCTTATGCGGCTTGGCAGGTCGGTGTGACGGCATTTGACGGTTCAATCTCTGGAATTGGTGGATGCCCTTATGCGCCTGGCGCGGCTGGCAATGCTTCCACCGAAGACCTGATCCATTTGTTCCAACGCCTGGGATGTGACGTTGGGGTGGATCTCGACCTTGCATGTGCGGCCGGCCAGTTCATGGAAGGGGTGCTCGGACGCCCGCTTCCAGGGCGTTACCACCAGTACGCTCAGGGTTCGGCGCTCCGACGGGCGCGATCGCGGATCGTCCAAGCCGGAGGAAGTTAGGTGCCAAAGGCGTTTTTACACATGGTCAGCGGAGTGAAGCAGGGGTTGAATGTCCCAATCCCTGCGGATGCGCCATTGGTGATCGGTCGAAAGCGCGGGGATCTGCTGCTCGATGACCCCTTGATCAGTGGACGTCACTGCCAAGTCTCCTACCGAGATGGGAGGTATTACCTGAAGGATCTCGGTTCCACCAATGGGACGGCGGTGGATGGGCGGATGGTCCGCGAGACGCAGCTCCGGCCGGGTGCCGAGCTCACCATTGGAAGTTGCAGGGCCATCCTCTATGTTGGCGACGAGGCGCCCGAGGAGTCCGATGGCATCGCCCGGCCGAACGCCTCGCAGTTGGACTTGGCGTGGTTGTTGGACGAAGAGTTGGTGGAACTTCCCGGTTCACCTGAAAAGACCCGAAATCCTGCCGATGTGATCGGCCAGGATTTGCGGTTGCCACCAGGGCTCAACGCGATGATCGAGGTTGTAGCGGGACAGGACGCGGGCCGCGTGTTTAGGTTCGCACGAGGCAACATTTCCGTGGGCCGACGCCAAGGGGAGGTGCCGTTATCGGATGTTGAGGTGAGCCGAAATCATGCGGTAATTGAGGTTTTTGGGCGAGAGATGATTTTCTTGCGCGATTTGGGCAGCACCAACGGCACCTACCACAACGGCAGGCGAGTGGTGGTTTCGCGGCTTTCGGACGGTGATACGGTGGGGGTGGGCAAGACTGTGATGCGCCTGTCGGTGACCCGCTGAGATGGAGTTGCCGGTGCATCATCGGTTCTTGCTGGATTCGGGCGCATTCGTGGTGGTGCCCGACGGGTTGATCGTGGAGCAGGGTGCCGAGACGTTCAAGGTGCCGATCGAGGAAATCCAGAAGGCGGAGGTCGCCTATCGCCGGTCCGTGCGTTGGCAATGGGTGGCCGGCGGCTGGATGATTCTGGCGTTGGGGATCGGCGTGGTGGGGTTTGATTCGCTGAGAGTGGCGGCATCCTTAGTGTTTTGGGGCGGGTTGGCCTTGGGAGTGTTCGCCGCGGTTTCTCCACGAGACATGTGGATCCGCATTCAACGTGAGGGTTTTTCTTGGTCTTTTCCGGTGATCGCTGCCGATGAGGTCCGTTGGCGGGAGGCGACCGCTGCCTGGAAGCCGACTCGCCCCGATTTGGTGCAAGGTCAACATGCGTTATTGGAGTTTCTTGCGGAAGAGTTAGCAGTGGTCATGTCGCGCGAACGGGCGTTGCGCGCGTTGGGATTGAGCGCCGACGACGCACGTGCCGAAGATGGCATTGAACTTCGGCAAAAGATCGCGTCTAGCTTGGTTTTGTATAGCGCGGCACTGCCGGCGTTCATCGTATTCTTGATGGGGGGGGCATTTCTGCCCGCGACCTTGACGTTTTGGTCGATCGCTGGCGCGGTAGGGCTCGTTATCGGGTTTTTGGTGCTCAGCCTGGGGGGCCTGGCGTTGAGCGCCCGCGTCAGTCGAGTGCACCTTAAGAAGTAGCCCAATGCGAGCGGACGTTTTGGGTGTAGGCCTGCTCCAGCACTTCGGCGGCCGCCAAGACCGCGGCGTCCGAAGACTGTGGAGGAATGACCTTTGTGCGAAGGTAGAGATCGCCGGGTCGTCCAGGTTTCTGAACGCCCTTACCTCGAAGTCGAATGCGCGCTCCCGCTGAATTGGGTGGGATTGTGGCTTTCAGTTCGCCGGTCGGGGTCGGAATCGGGACCGCCGCCCCCTGAATGGCTTCGAGAATCGTAAGAGGGACGTCCATTTCCAGGTCGTCGCCGTCTCTGCGCCACAGAGGATGCTCGGGGATACGAAGTTTCAGCCGTAGATCTCCGCACGGACCGCCCCCCGGGGGAGGATATCCTTGGCCTTTCAACGTCAGTGTGCCGCCATCGCGGACGCCCGCTGGAATTCGAACCGTGAGCGTCTCAGTGCCCGAGGGTCGACCCAGCTGCAGGCGGGTTTCTCCGCCGATAAACGACAACAGGGGGTCGATTTCGAGCTCGGCTTGCTGGTCGCGGCCTTTTCGCGGTCGCCGTGCGCCACCCCCAGAAAAGAACGCCCCTAGGACGTCTTCCATGTCGACATCGCCACCGAAACCGAACCCACCCGCGCCTGGAAATCCGCCACCCGGAAATCCACCGCCGGCACCGCCTTGTTTCGCCCATGCGCGCGCTTGGTTGGCATCAAAACCAGGTTTGGTGGAGACCTCACCAAACTCGTCCCAGAGCTTACGCTTGTTTTCGTCGCCGATAATGTCGTTTGCCGCGTTCACTTCCTTGAACTGAGCATCTGCTTCTGGAGCCTTGTTTCGATCCGGATGGTACTTCCGAGCAAGGTTCTTGTAGGCTTTTCGAATGGTATCTGCGGTGGCGTCCCGGGCAACCCCAAGGACGTCGTATGGGTTTCTCATGCGTCCCTCGCGCGTTAGATGCAATCTACGCCCAAGGTGGGCGACGGCAAGTGCGCCTGATGTTGCGTCCTGAAAACCCCCTAGCGCCGCCAAAGGTGCATCTGACGCAGCGATGGTTGCCCGCACTGGCATTGGCGCTGACGGTGGTTTCGGTGTGGGCGACCTATGTTGCTCGTTGGTCTGAAGGGGGTTGGAGTGACCGTTTCTTGGCGGGGTTTCAGTTTGCCGGCGCGCTGATGTTCATCCTGATGGCTCACGAAGGCGGACATTTGTTCGCGGCAAAGCGTCATCGGGTGGAGGTCGGGTGGCCGATTTTCATTCCGTTTCCGTGGTGGGTGGGGACGCTGGGGGCCGTGATCGGGTGGCGCGGCCTGCCGCGTTCGAGGATGGGCCTGTTGGAAGTCGCGCTGTTCGGCCCAATTTGGGGCGCGGTAGCGTCGGTGTTGGTGTTGTTGGCGGCGCTCGCCATGGGGGAGGGGACGGGTGACGGGTTGCTCGGTCAACCACTGATTTTGAAGCTTGCAGGCTTGCTCAGCGGTCGGGCGGTGGCCGTCGGTGAGGGTGATCCTCTGCTGTTTGCGTCCTGGGTTGGTTTTCTGGTGACGGGACTAAACCTCCTTCCCATTGGGCAATTGGACGGTGGGCACGCGGCGAGGGCGCTGTGGCCGAAGGCGGTGATGCCTTTGCGGTGGGCGACGCTGGTCGCGATCGCGGTGTTGGGTTGGTGGTGGCCGATCTGGTATCTCTGGGCTCTGATAGCGATTTTTACGGGAGAAGCCCCGCAGGTCCGCTTTTCGCCGTTGCCCCCAGAAGCTGCGGCCTTGGCGATATTGGGCGGCGTTTGCTGGATGTTGTCGTTCATTCCGATGCCATGGTAGGTCGGACTCTGGGATGAAAATTTTTCTAATGGGAACTCCTCTACTCTTTGGGGCGGGGGGTTGTCTTGGAAGTGCCGTGCTGGTAAAATTTTTACAAGTGTGGGGGTTGGGTTGCGATCAGCGATGGTGTGTTTCCTCGGGTTGGCGGCGTGCCAGCCTTCCTCCGTGTCCGACCAATTGTTTATCACCTTCGGTTCCGGCGAAAACTCGCCTCCTGCGCAGATCGACATGGACTGCGAAACAGAAGACTGCGACGGGTCCGAGGTGGTTGGCGTAGAAGTGACTTGGGGAGCCGCGAGTTCGGCACCCGAGGACGCCACCGTCGAGCTTGAGCAATACCGGATCGACTACTATCTTCCTGCGCTAGGCGACGAGGAAGTGCCGTATTTCGCGGGTGTTTTAAGCGCGGTGGTTCCGGTCGGAGAGACCGTCTCCTTTAATGTACGCGCCGCGGGCGAGCCGCAGCGGGAGTTTGTCCGCGCTCGAACGGACGATCCTATCGATGGTGTTGCTACGATAACCGTCGCCGGGTACGACCACCGTAATGAAATTGTGCAGGTGTCGGCGGATTTTGAAGTGGTATTTGGCGACTTCTCCGTCGAAACCCCCTAGGACCTGAGGATGACGATGCATTTGTGGAAGCTGGGTTTGCTGGCGGTGGTTGGCGGATGTTCGTTGCCAGAGCGCGCGGCGCTGCCCGATTGGGAGATCGGCAATGAGGACACCGATCCGGTTCCTCCTGATACGGATATTGTCGATACGGACACCGGTGTCGTGGACACCGACACCGACGTGGAGGACACGGACGGCAATGACACGGACGTTGATCCGGACGCTTTTGGCTTGACGGTTCCAGCAAACCTGGGATGGCCGATGCGCATTCGCCGCATGGATCCTACTACACGCTTACCATTGAACGAGCCCTGCACGGTCCCTCGTGGCACCACGTCGCCGACGGACGCATCCATCGAATGCGTCGTCGATGTCAATGAGTTGGACGTAGTGGCGACTGGGTTGCAGATTGATGGGTATGCTCCTGAAGGAATGTGTGATTATTTCGTCCACGAGCACTACTACTACGAATCGTGGGAAGTAGGCGATGGTCCTGTGGAAGTGTCCTACACGGACAACGGCGATGGCACGTTCTCGGATGAGGTGAACTCCGTCAATGGTAAGCCGTATTGTGAGTACGACTATACGGAAAGCTATCCGGAGTATATGGACCCACCAAACTGTTGTTTGGGCGGGTATACGCTCACGGTTACGCTGCCTGGCGGTGATGTGGTGGTGTCCGACGGGCAGTGGGATGGGGATGCGGTAGAGTGCTACGCAGGAGCGGCCTTTTTAGACACGGAAGCCGTGTTTGACGCGGATGGCTGGCCGGCGCGGGTGTACACCTACATTGACGAAAACGCCTCTGTAAAGAACTTCGTTTTCGAATCGTCCATGATGGACTACCATACCAGTGTGCCTTTCGCGAACTGGTACCTCCCTTCGCAGCACGACGGCTCTCGGCCGGCGCCTCTCGCGGGACTGAGGTCCCTTCCATACTACGAGATCGGTTGTGCCGACGGCGCCGAGGAATACGCCGCTCGAATTCGTTATTACGTCCGAGAGTGGAACGAACTGGATGAGTACCTCATCGACGGCGATCCGAACACGACCGGCACCGAATCCCCCGTCTCGGGGCCGTTGGACGATTGGGCAGATTGGGCGGTGCTTGGGCCCGGGGATGACGTCTTCCCATTTGGTTCGGATTAGGATTCGGCCCAGGAGTTCGGACAAAAACGGGCGGAGGGTGCTACGGATCCTCGGCACGGCGCCAGCCCGCGAGGCCGGAATCGTCCCGATGTACCCGCAGCACTTTTTCCTCGTGGACGCTGACCGATGCGACGGTTCCAGGGATGGAGCGCACGTTTCGAGCGCGTGTATACTGCACCTCGGCTTCCGAAAGCTTGCCTTGAAGAAGCGCGATCTGCGCGGCGGCGAGCAAATGTTCCAGGGTGGGTGTTTGACCTTCCTTCATGGGTAGAAGCAGGTGCGCGCCGGGTTGTCCCCGCACGTGCATCCAATAGTCGCGGCCTTTGGCGATCTGGAAGGTGAGCTTGCGATTTGCGGATTCATTTCGTCCTACCAGCACTTTTTCGCCGTTGGGGCCGCACCACTCCGCCCAAGGGCGATGAAGTGTAGGAGCACCGCTGGTTTCCGGTGGAAGGCTCGGAAGGAGATGGGACCACTCGTGGTGGGGCAGCGTTCGGACCCGAATCAAAATGTCGCGTAAGTCCGCGAGCTTTCGTTCGTTGACGTCGAGGTTGCTTAGGACGCGATCGGCGGCGCGATCGAGCCGACCAACGCGGTGATACAGGCGTTCGAGTGTGGACGATGGAGGTTTGTTACTGGCGAACTCGAAGGTGTGGACGACGCTTGGATCCTCCAAGTCCGAGAGCGAAATTGAACGTTGTCCGCGTTTTACCTGATGTAAGTGGGCCGCGAGTGTGTCCGCTTTGCGCCTAAGGAAGGGTGCTTGTGCGGCCGTCTCTAAATCGTCGTTCAAAGCCGTGAGAAGTCGTTCCGTGCGTTCGATCGAACGCTCAAGCCGTTGTATGGCTGACTTGCGTGCTTGCTCGAGTCGCCATTGCTGTTCTGCTGCTTCGAACCATGATTCCGCGGCAGACCCCCAGGACTGCCCGGGCTCGGGGGAAAAACGGGAAAGCCGGTTTTGGGGAACGAACTCAGGCAATGGCGGCAGGGACGGCGGGGCGGGTCCGTCGATGGCGGCCAACGTTCGGTCGCCGTCCAGGAGCCAAAGCCCTCCCGAACGACCGGTTAAACGGAGGTGCAGCGACGACTTTCCGAACTGCAAGGTCAGAACGCGATCCAGACTGGGGTGGAGCGCGGTCAGTGGCCCTTGGAGATGGGCGCGGCAGGCTCCCTGGAAACTAAAGGGATGACTGGGGTTTCGGGGGCGCTGAAGTATCGGGTGGAGGCGCGCAAACGGGCCACGGGGAACCATCAATAGAAAGCAACCGCCAATGCCAAGGATGAACCGATCTCGTGTCGGTTGCCAGACGCCGGTGACGGGCTGCCCGATGAGATCGTCAAGTTCCTTGACTATTTGACTCAGCTCGGTTTGGTTCATACTCATGGGCACCAGACGGAATGGAACCCGCGTGGTAGGGATTAACCTGGGGGAGGCTCGATGGTCCGGTGGAGCCTTGCGGCAGCGATGTTCTGGTCAACGTCGGCGATCGCTGGGGAGTATTACCTGGAGAGCCTTGCCGTACCGGAAAGTGCGGCCGCCGACACCATGGCCGAATTGGCGCGGGCCGATGGAATGGAGTCCCGGGTGGTTCGCCGGTTTCGTGCGGGTGCGGGATGGCAATATGTGGTGATCGTGGCCGGGTTTGACGACGAGCATCGAGCCGAAGAGGCCGCGCAAACATTGGCCGAGAAGGCCGGTAAACCGGTGGCAGTGTACGCTGTGGAAGGAGATCAGGCGCGGATCGTCGACACCAAAAACCCCGAGACCATCGATGTCGATTTGGTGCCCGAAACGCCCCCAGCCGTGGATCCAGAGGTGGCCCGCATCTTAGAGGAGGCGGTTCGCGCTCACGGCGGCTTGAACGGCGGTCAGCTCAAATTGGCAAAAGCCGACCGCGTAAAATTTGTTTTTCGACGGACGCTTCCAGAAGGCCCTTCTGCCGAACATATCTATGGTCGGCGGGGAAGCGATGTGTACTTGGACACGAAAATCCTGTCCGGCGAGGGCGTTTCGAGCACGGTCTGGTTGACCGATGCTGGGGCTTGGTTGTCAGCGTCAGGAAAGCTCGCGAACCAAGAGCCTGCGCGGGTTCGGCAGGTATTGGCGCCCTTTAGCCCGGAAGAGATCTTGGCCTTTCCGTTAGGATTCGCCATGAGCGTTGCAGAACGCCGAGAATTCCAGGAGCTTGCATATGTAGGTTCTGAAGTACTAAACAAGCGTGAGATGGTGGTGTTGCGACATCCCCGCGGCGAAGGCGGATTTTCACTCTGGATCGATGCTGAGCTGCACTTGGTGCAACGAGTGGCGTTCGACGGGGCTTCTGGCGGGGTCACCTATGAATTCCAAGATTGGCGGGTCGGTGATGGGGGGTTGGTCTTGCCCCGTCGAATCAAAACGTTATATGCCGATCAACTGAAGGACGAGATCGAGTTGGAGGAGCTCGATCTGTCGGCGAAACTGCCTGAGGAGTGGTTTCAAGTTCCTGGGGGTTGATTCCAACTACGCCTTGACACGCGGTTCAGCGTCCCATAAGTGTCCAATCGCCTCGTACGAGGTACGGGTGATCGACGCTGGCCCCATCGGGTTTGCTGGCGTAGCTCAAC
>SYKL01000388.1 GCA_005797785.1 Pseudomonadota bacterium
GCCTAACGCGAGTGCGAACGCGACATCGCCGGCCATCGAAAACCGGCCCGCGGCAATGATGCGGATGCGGTGACGTAAACCCGCCTCTCGAAGCCGATCGTCGAGCCACGGCAGCGCCTGACGAATGGGCGTGCCCATGTGATCCGCGAGCGCGGGTGGGGCAGCACCGGTGCCGCCTTCGGACCCGTCCAGAATAATATAGTCCGGACCAACGTCTTCCGGAGTCCCCTTCAGCAGCTCGATCAAGTCATGGACAAAGGTGCGATCGCCCAAGCAGAACTTGATCCCCACCGGTTTTCCGCTTTCCTGTTGCAGCATCGCCACCCAATTCAGGAGCGATCGCGCGTCGTGAAATTCCTTAAACCGGTTTGGACTATGGCAATCATGATCGCGGGAGATATTCCGTATTTTCGCGATTTCCTCGGTGATCTTGGCTTTCGGAAGTACACCGCCGCTTCCCGGCTTGGCGCCCTGGGAGAGCTTGATTGTGATCGCGTTGACTTGCGGCATCAATTTTCGAAACCGGTCCAGCGAAAAACTCCCGTCCAACTCCCGCAATCCAAACAAACCTGAACCAATTTCGAGGACCCGATCGCAGGGAAAGGCGGTGTGGTGGGGGGTCAGCGACCCCTCCCCTGTGGATAACCAAACGCCCGAGAGAGAAGCGCCCTTTGACAAGGCGAGAACGGCATTTTTGCCGAGAGACCCAAACGACATGTCGGAGATGTTGACGAACGATTTCGGTTGGAATGGCTCCAACCGATGCGGTCCAATCACCGGCGGGACGGCAGAATCATCTGGCGCTTCCCATTCTTGCGTAGGGAACGCGGTATTCATGAACGCCCACGAACCCGGGCTTTCCAGATCTGCATCCGAGCCAAAACCGGTGGCGGACGGCAGATTCTTGGCGGAGCGGTACACATATTCGCGCTGGCGCAGGGTGTACGGACGCTCATCTCGTGGGCCGGAAATGAAATATTGACGGATCTTGCTGCGTTGGCCCTCAAAGATGTACCGAACCCAGCCGACCACCGGAAAATTGTGCTTGATAGCACTTTTGCGTTGAATCACATCATGCGCGGCAACGCCCACCACCCCGGCGCCTGCAAGCCCAACCGCCAATAAACCGAGTCCCATGTTCATTCTCCCGAGGGTTGAACGCGTTCAAACAGATCGCGCAGGGTGTTCACCGAAGGCGGCATCTCGCCTCTCGAAATGGCATGAATGGTGCGTTGAACCTCGCGGTTCACCGGGGTTGGAATCCCATGGCGTTCGCCGTGGCTCACCACTTCACCGTTCAAAAAGTCGACCGACGGTGGTCTCCCGCGCTCAATCGCCGCCAGCATCGATGAACGCAACCGCCGATAGCGAGCGCCCAACGCGAGCAACAACCCATGTTTAGCGACCAAAGACGCGGATCCACCGGCGCGCCGTTCGCTGTCGGTCAGGGCCAGCCATTCCAAGTCCACCGTGCCAGCGACCTTTTCAAGGCGTACGCCCTTGGCCCGGGCGACGGCGACCGTTTCCGAGACCACTTCCAACCCCAATCTTCGCGCAAACCGATGGCGCATCAAGGGTCCAAGCCGATCGCCGCCCACGGTGCCCAAGGAAGAGATCGCCGCATTCATCGCAAGCTTCGACCACCGCGCACCAGCGAGATTCTGCGTGATCGAGACAGGACCCACCGATTCAAGAGCTCGCGCCAATACTTCCAGGGACTCATCGATACGGCCATCCAAATGGCCAAGGACAAAGCCCCCTCCCGAGGTGCGGTCGAACACCCCAGGCTCGATCATGCTCGCACCAAATGCGACCACCCCGCCGATGGTCCGATCTGAGCCAACAATCTCTGCAATGCGCAACTCGCAGAGTCCATTTTGCAGCACCACCGCCGTACCTTGCGGAGCCAAAAAAGGCGCGACCTCCCGTGTTGCCGATTCCACCTGGGGCGGCTGAGTGGCGAGCAGAATGTAGTCATAAGGCTCAGAATCCTTCGGCACCGAAGAAAACGCAATGCCGCGGACGGTTCCCGGGCTCGAATCCCCCTGAACGACCATCCCACGCGTGTTCACCGCGGCGGTAATCTCCGGATTGCTCGAGAGAATGTCGACAGAATGGCCCTGTTCAAGCAGGTGTGCAGCGATGATCCCGCCAATGCCTCCACAACCCACCACCAGAAATCGCGGCGATTTCTGCGCTCTCTCCGCCATTCCGCCTCCGAGGGTGGACTCTACCACGTCCAGCGCGCCGCTTTCGCGATATAGATGAAGATCGGGGGAGGACGGTTGGGAGTTTTTGGCCTTTTCATCACCGCATTTGCCTGGGCTGGCCCCACCGTGGAACCCAGCTTCGACGCCCGCCTCGCGATCACCGGGTGGCGCCCTGGCGCCGAGTTGGTCGCCCGCCCGGGTATGAAAATCGGCTTGTGGAACAACCCCGAAAGCGCACTTTTTAATGATACTTACGCACGTTTCGAGGCGGACATTCAGGGTTCTCAGACCGCCTTGAAGATGGGCGCCCGCACCACGTTCGCGCCGATCGCGTGGTTCGATCTCTCTCTGCATGGCGGTTGGCAGCACGATTTCGCCACCTTCGATTCCGCGGTCAGCTTTGATTCCGCCGATGCAACTTATGGCGAATTTGAAGAAATGCTTGATCAACCCTCACAAGCAGCGAGCAAGGGATGGTACTTCGGTGGAGCCACCACCCTCAAAGGGCGCCTCGGCCCGACCCTGTTTTTATTGGGGGCAGAACTCACCCATTGGGGAATCGACAGCGCACCCGCTGGAGATTGGCTGTTCGACCGGGGCAATGAACTGTTACTGCACAAACAAAATGAGAATGTGCTCCATGGAAATGCGGCGTGGCTGTTTCCGTTTGGCTTTGGTTCCGTCAATCTGCGCCTCGGTGTCGCCGGCACTTATCGGCGAGCGCTAGCCTCCGAGGACCAATTGCTGCGGGCGGGCCTGATGTTTTCGCTCGGCCACGGCGGGCAGCGTTGGAACCACCACCTGATCGCGCAAGCCTACCTCATCGATCGCGCCTACGCCCAGCCGTTCCCGCCCTACCTCGCGTACCAGATCCGATTCACGTTGAACTGATCCGCCCCCGCAGGGATTTCCTGTTTACCCGGAGCAGACACATCGCGTACACTACAGGTCGGGTCCACCGGATCCGTACCCATGTTTGGGAGGGTGCGTGCGTTCTTCGCGGCTTGTGTTGATCCCACCGAGCCACCTGTTGGGCTTGGCGCTGCTCGCCAGTTGCACGCCCGCGCCATCCTCGTCGCCCAGCCCCGTCGCGCCAGCCTCTGTACAACCCGAAGCGCCGCGAGATTCTTCCTGGTCGTCGATCGAAAATGGAATTGTGTTGTCGCAATACCAATTTCGGCGCGATGGGCCAGCGTTGGTGGGGAGCAATGATCGTCAGGGACTCAGCGCCCATTTCCACCCTGGCGCCGTCACCTTTTCGACCCGCGAGACCAAAGACGAGATGCAGTTCGATTTTTCGGCCTGGGGTCGAATCGATCGCATGAAGTCGGTGACCGATGTGTCGCCGGTGATCGGGCCATGCCTCGACTCGGGAGAGGTGGATGCCGACGGCGAATGCCTGCCTCGTTTGGAATACCGCCACTCCCTGATCACCGAATGGTGGGCCAACCGCCCCAATGGGATGGAACACGGGTGGAACGTCGCCGAAGCGCCCCAAGGCACCGGCGCTCTGCTCTTCGAGATAACGGTGGAAGGTGCGGCGCTCGACGCCGACCCCTCTGGCGATGCGGTGTGGTTGACGACGGACAGCGGCGAAGCGCTGCGGTACTCGGGGCCGCTCGCCTGGGATGCCAATGGCACCCCCCTGCCCGCACTTCTTGAGGCCGAAGGCGATGTCCTGCGGGTGGTCGTTGACGACGCGGGCGCAGTCTACCCGATCACGGTCGACCCCACGCTGACCACGCTTTCCTGGACGAAATACGGTGTAGGAACCGGCTACCGACTCGGTCAATCGGTTGCTGGCATCGGCGACATCAACGGCGATGGCTATTCCGACGTCGCGGTCGGCGCACCCGGCTACACCAACGGTCAAAGCACCGAAGGAAAGGTCTTTATCTTCCTCGGCAGCCAGACAGGCATGCAAACTACGGCGTTTTGGTCGTACGAAAGCGACCGACCTCTCGCCACTTTTGGCCGCTCGATCGCCACAATGGTGGCGACTGTCGACCTCGACGGCGACAATAAGCCCGATCCAATCGACATCAACAGCGACGGTTATCCCGACCTGTTGGTCGGTGCGCCCAATGATGCGGATCCTACCGCGTCACAGGGGCGCGCGTACCTGTTCCTCGGAACCGGCGTTAGTGGCGTGCCTACCGGCATTAGCAGTACCCCCGTGTGGGAGGGCCAGGGAGATGGTTTTCACGTCTACTTCGGGTCCGCGATCGCGGGGGTGGGCGACGTCAACGATGACGGATTTGGCGACTTTGTGGTCGGTGCCCCAGCCGGAACCGCGGAGGGTGGCTACCTCAACAATGGCAAGGCGTACGTGTATTACGGCAGCGCCACGGTGCCGACGCTTGGGATGACGCTTGAGGGCCAATCGCTGCCGAAGTTCGGCTTGTTTGGCGCTTCGATTGCAACCCTCGGCGACATCAACGGTGATGGGATTTCCGACTTTGGCATTGGTGCCCCGAACGAACAGCGCAACTTTGGATACGAAGGCACGCTGTACATCTACATTGGAACCGGTATTCCAACGGACACCGACACCGCGGATACCTACATTCCTCCGAGCACCAGCCAAGGGCCGGTGCTGTACAAGATCCTCACCGGTGGGAGCAGCTTCGGCCGCTTCGGAAACTCCTTCGCCCCCGCCGGTGACATTGACGCCGACGGCATCGGCGACTTCTTGGTTGGCGCCCCCAATCTCGACGATGTGGGCGCTGGATATGGGCGAATTGCGCTCTTTTACGGCTCGGTTGCTCCGCTCAGCGATACCCCCGTCTGGGAGGTCTTCGACACCAACACCCGCACCCTGTTCGGCGCGAGCGTCGCCGGTCTTGGCGACATTGACGCCAACGGCTACGGCGATTTCGCCGTCGGTGCGCCCTACCAGAGCAACGGTCAAAGCCGTGAAGGCGCCGTTTACGTGTTCCGGAGCAACCGCGATGGCATTTGGAGTACGTTCTTCTTTGCCGAATCCGATCAGACCGAAGCGCACTTTGGTTACGTGGTAGCCAACGCTGGCGACATCGATGGCGACCATTACAACGATCTGATCATCGGTTCGCCGGACTACGACCAGACATTGAACGACGAAGGCCGCGTTCAAATCTACGATCACCTCGCCGATGCGGACGGCGACGGCGACGGCTTCGCCGGCAAGGCCGATTGCGATGATACCGATCCGGACGCCTATCCAGGCGCGCCCGAATTTGTCGCCGATGGCATCGATCAGGATTGTGACGGAACCGACGTCTGTTACACCGACGTCGACCTCGACGGGTTCGCAGGCACGACCACCGTCATCGATCCCAATTTTGCATGCACGAGTCCAGGAGAATGGTCGATCGCCGAAGACTGCGACGACACCAGCAATGTGATCTATCCGGCGGCCCCCGAGATCGCCGTGGACGGGATCGATCAGGACTGCGACACCGGCGATCTCTGTTACGTCGACGGCGACGGCGACAGCTACGGGTCTACCAACGTCATCGCCTCTACGGACATGCTCTGCAGCGGCATCGGCGAAGCGATGAACGCCGACGACTGCGACGACGCCAACATCAAGATCTATCCCGGAGCGGATGAAACCGTCGGCGACGCCATCGATCAGGACTGCGACGGCTTCGAGCAATGCTACCAGGACAACGACAACGACGACTACGGCACCGAAACGGTGGTCCCTAGCACCGATACCAACTGCGACGATCCTGGCGAAGCCATGGTCGCGACGGACTGCAACGACAACAATTCCGCGATCAACCCGGGCGCGACGGACATTCACGCCGACGGGATCAACCAAGACTGTTCGAACGGGGATCGCTGTTACCTCGATACCGATCACGACGGTTACGGTAAGGCCAGCAGTGTCGTTGAAAGCGCCGATTTAGACTGCCTCGACCTCGGCGAGTCCGGAAATGCCACCGATTGCGACGACGCCGCATTCAGCGTCAATCCCGGGGGAACCGACACTCCGGGTGACGGCATCAACCAAGACTGTTCGGGTGGCGACAAGTGTTATCAGGACTCGGACTCGGATACCTGGGGTAGTACCACGGTGATCGACAGTTCGGACCTCGATTGCGCCGACAGCAAAGAATCCAGCAAAACTGGCGATTGCAACGACTCCAGTACCTCGATCAACCCCTCCGCCACCGACACCGTCGCCGACGGCGTCGACCAAAACTGCGATGGCGGCGACCGTTGCTACCAAGACTCCGACCACGATTGGTGGGGAATCACCACGATCATCAACAGCACCGATTTGGACTGCGCCGACGTTGGCGAATCCACCGCGTCGACCGATTGCAATGACGGGTCCGCCACGGTGTACCCAGGCGCCACCGAAATCGTCAACGACGGGATCAACCAGGATTGTTCCGCTGGCGATGTCTGTTACACCGATGCCGACAAGGATTCCTACGGCGTCAATACGGTCATCAACAGCTCGGATTTGGACTGCAAAGACACCGGGGAAGCGGACGATATCCTCGATTGCAACGATGCCAATGCCAATGTGAAGCCGGGCGCGACCGAAGTCGTCGGCGACGGCGTCGACAACAATTGTGACGGTCTCGACTACTGTTACCAAGACATCGACGACGACAACTACGGCAGTTCGACCACCGTACTCAACACCAATTCCAGCTGCGCGGATGGCCTGGAAGCGTCTGTCGCCGGTGACTGCGACGACAATGACGCGGTGATTAAGCCAGGAGCCACCGAGATCGTCGCTGACGCCATCGACCAAGACTGCAATGGCGGCGATCGGTGTTACAAAGACGGCGACAAAGATACCTACGGTAGCACCACCGAAATCAACAGCAGCGATCTCGATTGCATTGATACCGGCGAATCCAAAAACAATACCGACTGCAATGATTCCCGCGGTGCCTCCTATCCGGGAGCCACTGAAACCGTCGCCAATTCCTATGATGACAATTGTGACGGCTTCGAAGAATGTTATTCCAACGCCGACGGCGACGCTCACGGCGCCTTGCCGAAACTGTTCAGCACCGACATCGACTGCA
>SYKL01000389.1 GCA_005797785.1 Pseudomonadota bacterium
CCAGCCGCGGGTGCTCTGTCGCTGGATTGCTGCGATCAGTTGGCGTACATCCTTGACTTCTTCGGGGGTGACCGAAATCGATTCGCCCAGGGAATAATTGGAGAAGGGGCGAGAGTCTCGGCCGCCATTGAATCCGTCGATGGTCATCATGGTGGCGATGCGATTTGCCGGAGTTCCAGACTTACGAACGGCCAGATTTGCGAGCGCGCGATGGTAGGCGGCCAGGACGAGCTCAGTGGAACTGAGCCGGGTCACTCGGGAGCGTGCCCGTACCAACAGCCCTTCCAACCAGGGCATTCCGATGGGCTTGGATCGGTAGTGGATGCGCGTTCCGGCGTAGGCGCGCCGGTCGGCGAACAGGAACGCGGGATTCCGTGAGTTTCGGATCAACCGAGCGAAACCGAGAAACAGTCCGATCGGCAGGGTCAAAGCCCATCGCATTCCGGAGGCCGATCCGGGAGGTAGGCCTACCGGGGTCCACGGCTCACCAGAATCCAGGTGCACCAGGAATTTTTGCAGGAAGTCCATCACCGCGCGGCCGTCCATGACCGAGTGGTGGCACTTCAGCGAGGCACCTTCTTTGGGATCAAGCCGGAGAAAGAAGTTGGGTCCGCCGACATTGTCGGTGGATTCGTGCAAGAACGCATCGGCCGACAGATGCGAACGAGAAAAGACGGCTTCGGCGAGCTCCCTAGTGGATTTCTTGCTGGGGAAGCTCATCAATTCGCCCAGGTCGGACAACGCCCATACCGTGCGCAATTGAGGTTCGGCCTCGATCACTTCGGCGATCAGGCGAAGTTGGTTTTTGCGGTCGAACCAGTGGGCCGGAGTATCTTCAGCGAGATCGAAGTGTAACCAAATGCCAAGCGGCTCTTTTGGATGTTCGCCGACCAGCATGGATTCGGTCACGGTGGCGGTCAAGCGATCTGAGTCGGCACCCTGGCCAGAGATCCGCGCTTGAAAGGCCGTTCCAGTGCGGACGATGCGGGCCATCAGCGCCGGAAAGAGGGTGCCCTCTCCCAGAAAGAAGGCGCGTTGTTCCGCGTTGAAGATCGCTTGCATCCGCCAATGCATGGCGATTTGGCTGTACCACGGCAACTGTGGAAACAGGTGATGGGAGAGGTGGCAGGGCTGCCCCCAAGGACCGCCACCCACCAGAGTTCCCCAGAATCCAGGGCCTAAATTGCGCGCGCCTTGCAGGTGATCGACGGGCATCAGTTGGTGTTCGGAGGATTCCCGAAGTCGATCGAGCACAAACGCGATCCACGGTCCCAGCACCAGGGTCAGGGCCGCCGCGTATAGCGGCCCCCCGGCCCACGCGGAGACTCCAAAACACAGGACGAAAAAACCAAATCCAACGATGTTCGTGGTTTTTCGGCCAGGACACGGGGTACCCGGATCCACCTTGTAGTCGTTGAATGGCAGGACCGCGGCGCCGGGCAGCAAGCTGGTGAAAAAGCGCTTTGGCCAGACGAAATGAGCGTTGGTTTCGTCGCGCTCGGTGCCCAGATACCGGTGGTGGGTCTTGTGTTGCTCACGGTAAAAGCCAGGATCCGCGAATTGGAGTCGGCTTGCATTGGCGGCCAGCGATTGGAGGTGCTGAACCAACGGACCGTCCCCTAGAAATCCGAGTTTGTGCGCCCCACATTCGTGTACTGCGTAGATCACCGTGGAATACATGACGAAGCCGTAGCCAAAGCTGCCAATGAGGACGGCCAACGGCCACGACGAAACCACCTGTGGAACGACCCAAAGCGCTGCGAACTCGATCGCAGCGAGGATTAGGAATACCGCAAGCGTGAGTGCATTGTGGATTCCTCGGTGTTGCCGCGTCCAATCGGCCCAACTCTTGGCGTGCGCTTTCAAGTCTTCGATTTGGGCGTCGGAGATCTGCGGGAATGAGCGGGTTTCCCAGTATTCCTGGAGAAACTGCCGCTCTTGATCGTAGAACTTCATGCCGCGGTCCGCTCAGTGAGCCCGTGTGGCAGCGGCGAAAAGTCCGCATACGAATCCAGCTCACGCACGAACACATGGTGCAGCCCTTGCAGGCTCATCAGGTAGCCGAGGGCGAGATCGAGGCGGGTACCGGCGAGCGTATTGGCGGGAACCACCTTCCAAGCGAACTTCAGCAGCCGCGTGAACCCCGGCGCGAAGATCCCCGCGTCGGCGATCGCCTGCGGAGAGAGCAGCGTATCGTAAAGTGCTTTACCATCGGAGGAGGCGAGACACTCCTTCCAACGCGGTGAACTGAACGGATGCTTGCGCACATTCTTCAGGCTGTCCGGAACCAGATCGCTGAAAGCATCGTGAACGAGCCGTTTTTCCTTGAACCCTTCCCAATCGAGGCAGTAGTCCTCCGGCATCCGGTACGCTAGATCGAGCACCTCCGTATCGAGAAAAGGTGCCCTTCCCTCTAGGGAATGCGACATCTCCATCCGATCGCCGAGCGTGGGGGCGATGTAGGAGTTGAACACCCCGCGTGAAATCACGCGCGCCATATTGAAGGGGGTAAGCGCCTTCAGCCGTTCAACCCCAAATTCGGTGTCCACCGAGTCCCAGAGGGTGGCGCCTTTCTGCGCGAGCCGGACCGATTTCGACAATAACCAGCGTTTCATCGACTCATTTTCGGCGAGCCGCACCGAATAGTGCATGGGGGCTCCCAGCGCCGCCACATGCTTGCGCCACGCCAAACCACGGGACCAAAGTACACCTTCGTTGCGGGCCTCTTCGATCATGAACCGCTGCCAGCGATCGTTGGCTTGGCGCTCTACCTCGCCGCCTTCCAAGCTTTTACGCCAGATTTGCTCCAGTTTGAAGTAGGAATAGCCCCCGAACAGCTCGTCGGCGCCCTCGCCGCTCATCACCGCTTTGTACCCGAGGGAGCGGACATTTTTCGCGAGCAGCATCCTTGCCGACGAGGACAGGTCTTTGCCGACGGTCTCGGTGTGGAAGATCGCCCTTGTGTAGTTGGTCACCAGATCGTTCGGTTTGAGGCGGACTTTGTTCAGCTCTAACCCATGGAAGGCCGCGATTTCGCTGGCGGCATCGGATTCGTCGAATTCGGATCCCTCGAAACCGACATTGAATGCGGGAACCTTGCGATCGCTCATCCGTGCGGCGAGCCCCGCCACGGTGCACGAATCGAGGCCGCCGCTGAGGGTCACCCCTACGGGAACTTCGGCTTGGAGGCGGCGTTTGACCGCACGCTCCAAGCGCGCGCGCAGCTCGCGGCGGGCTTCTTCGTACGGCATTCGGTCCGGCGCCCGATCGACGGCGGGCACCCAATACGGCTTTTCGGTGATCTGGCCATTCTTGAACACGAGCACATGACCAGGTCGAACCGATGCAATTCCTTTGAACGCGGTCCTGCTGGTCTCGACGGAACCAAAACCGGTGCCGGAGAAGTACAGCGGATCGATCGCGCGCTCAAAACCGGGTAATGCGAGGATCGCCTTGCATTCGGAAGCGAACACGAACCCGCGCTTGGGGTCCTGCGCATAAAATAGAGGTTTGATGCCGAATCGGTCGCGGGCGAGGATCAGCGCCTGCTCCCGGTTGTCCCACACCGCGAATGCAAACTCGCCGTTCAACCGTTCGAACAGATCAAGTCCTACCTGTTCAAACAAGTGCGGAACCAATTCCGAATCGGACTTGGTTGCAAACCGATGGCCCTTTCCGATGAGTTCCTGGCGAATTTCTTCGTGATCGTAGAATTCGCCGTTGACGACCGCCATCATCGAGCCGTCTTCATTGAACAGCGGCTGGTGTCCGCTGACGATGTCGGTGAATCCTAGGCGAAGAAAGCCGAACATCGTCCCGGAATTCGGCATGCGCGCGTAAAACGCCCCCTCCGGCCCACGGTAACGGATCGCGCGAAGCATACGATCGATGTCCGAAACTTCGGGCTGACCGATGACGCCGACGATCCCGCACATGGATTCTCCTAGGAGGGGTCGAGCAGGCCGGCTGCGACAAAATCGGCGCGCAAAGAGGGATTCAGGAACACGCCCGCCTCCTGGAACATCCGAAGCGCCCGGGCGGCTTCTTGACGGAGGCGACCGGACGATACCACGCCGAGATCTTGAACGAGGGTGTCCCGCTCGGTGCGGGAAAAACCGTATTCGTCGAGCTCGGCGGCGATCGATTCGGAGTCGAGCTGGCCAAACATTCGCAAAAAACCGACCAACTCGCGGCCGAGAAATTCGCGTTCGCTGTCGTTGAGGACCTGCCAAACCTGGGCGAACAAGGCCGAAAAGAACCGCGCATGTCGGGCTTCGTCTCGGGCATGATCCGCCGCAAATTTACGAACCGAAGGGAGTAATTTTGGATCGGTAGGCAGTCGGCACAGCGTCTGCGTGACCAGGGTTTCCGACACGCATACAAACCCAAACAGCAGTAAAAAGCCACGTTGGGGGTCGACTTCGGCGGCGATGCGTTGGTTGAGCAGGTTGAGGCGTGTGGGCCGTTCGCGGCGGTCCCAACGAACCCCGGACTGGGCTTCGATGTCGCCCAGCAGTTTGTGTGCTTCGAGTGCGTGTTCCGCCTCTTCCCGGTATATGGAATAGGCTTCGTTGGCTACGTGCTGCTGTGTTTCGGCAGGGAGTCGTTCCCACAGTCCCATAGACCGGTTTGGGAAGCACATTTCCTCGACCACGCGATTGACGGTTCCGATCTCCAGCGCCCGGGTGAAGTGCAGGTACCGCAGCAGATGGCGCGCGCGTACCTGGCGTTGAACGGGTTCTCCCAGCCGAAGGATCGCCGGATGGGATGCCAGCGGCACCAGATCGACCGGAAAATACCGGTTGGCGGGAAGGGGGGCTTCAAGAACGGCGAGCATCGTCGAGCTCCGGAAGCAGGGGATTCATGACCCGAAACCACAGCGGCGGAACGGTGGCCAAAAGCAGCATCGCCGTGAAGCCGTAGGGAAAGACCCTTCCGTCGCGGTTCGGCTGCAGCTTTTGGTATTCGATCGCAGGCCGAGCGTGATGTTCGGCGTGCAACCCAAGGTTGTACAGGCTGGCGTTGCTCAGGAAGTGGTGCGAATCCCAGGAGTGCATCGGGGTGACCGGTTCGTAAACCCCTTTACTAATTTCCTTACGTTCCAGGCCATAGTGCTCGATGTAGTTAGCGACTTCGAGGGTGAGAATCGCTAGAGCGCTTTGCACCGCCATGACCGCCACGCCGGCCCAGCCAAAGGCGGCAAAGATCGCTGCGTAAATGGCCACTTGCGTGACCGAGAGAGCGATCATCCAGGTGGGCTTCAGCTGAAAGGCGTTGATTAACCCAAATTTTGGCCCACGGATTAAAAACCGGTACAGCGATTCCCCGCGCAGCGCCGTGGCGGAATCTTTGGGTGTACCGACGTTCTTGTGATGCCCGTAGATGTGTTCAACGAAAAACTGGGGATAGGTGCAAGAGAGGAGAAGCGCGATTCCAAGCCCCTTCAGCGCGCGATTGCGGCGATGAACCAGCTCGTGGGAGATGGTCATCGATAGGCCGCCCATGCTTCCAAGCGCGCCGGCCATCGCCCACAATTCCCAACCGGTGACCTGCGGAGCGCGCCAGACGGTGGCGAGTACCAGGGCCAGATGGACGAGGGGATAGGCCACCAATGCGGCGGTCGGAACCCAACTGTTGGCGGCCCGGGTCGGCGCTTCCGGAACCACCGGATCTTTTTGCATCAGGTGATCGGCGATCGGGTGGAGGATCAGGAAGTTGATCGGCGCGCCGAGCCAAGCGGGGCCTCCCCAGTACATTCCCGCAGCCACCCAGGCGGGAAGCGCAAACACGGAGAGAAAAGGAACTCCCATCGCCTCCGCCCGCTGAAACAGCTCAGTGCGAACGCGCAGAACCACATCGGAAAACAGAGGTGCCGCAGAGGCGGACTTCGATGATGAATACCTGCGGGCGATGTGCCCGAGACCGCCCTCGTACGTCAACAACAAATCGCTGTTGGGCCTGCCAGCGTCGGGGGTTGGCGGGACCGCTCGCGTGAAAAACGGCCGAACAGGTTGAAAACCCAAGGTGTAAACGCGTTGTAACAAAAAGTACCAGCGGGTCGAAATTCGCTACTGTGGCGTAAGCTTCGCCATTTCGCGGCATTTTCGGATGATCGCGGTGAGATCCGCCGTGCACGCGGATCCTACCGCTCGCTCGGCCTCGATCAGCAGCGTTTCGGTTCGCTGCCCACCATTCCACCGCTGCTCGGCCATGGCCTGCAGTGCATAGTTCCTGGCCAAAGCGTGGTTTCTGCCGGTGTCCGACAGCCATTCGACCCCCTGTTCGAACCATGCTCTCGCAGCTTCGGTGTCGCGCCTGCGAAGGGCGAGTCGTGAAAGACCGCCTGCAACTAGGCCTCGCACCAAGCGATGGTTGGTCTGTTCGGCCAATTGGTCGGCCTCGGTGTACTTCGCAAAGGCCGCGTCGATCTGATCCAGTTCCTCATCCAGATGCCCCTCAAGGTACAACAGGTGCGATCGCATGTAGCGGTCGTTCATTTCGCCGAAAATAGAGGAAGCTTGCTGAAAATAGGCGCGCGCGTCCTCCCATTGGGCGAGGTCACGATAGCAGCATCCGAGGTTGACGAGGTTGATGGCCTCATTGGTGCGATCGCCCACCGCCCGCATGTCATGGAGCGCCTGCACGAACTGTGGGATGGCTTCGGAAATGCGCCCTTGTTCGGCGAGGCCGGTGGCGTGGTTGGCGGAGATCAACGCATGCCCGTGCCGATCTCCGGCGTCAGCGGAAATTTGTAAAGCTTCTTTACTATATGCATCTGCCCGGTCCGGCGCATGGATGCGTCGAAAGTGGTTTGCCAGATCGTTGAGGGCGCGAATCAGGCTGTAGGTGTTTTCTGCCTCACGAAAGTAGGCGATGGCTTGATCCAATTGGTCCGTAATGGCTTCGTTGGGGGCGACGCGAGTCGCAAGGATGGTGCGTTCATAGATCAGGATGCCGCGAAGGTTGGGCGCTCCATCGGGCAAAAGCAGGCGCTCAGCCTCGTCGAGATCCGCGGCCGCCTCGGACCATTGAGCGAACCTCCGATGGATGCGAGCTCGGGAAATGCGCGCCCAACCTTCATTGAGCGTGTCGTTCGCCGCTTGCAGGGTGCGAAGGGCCTCGTCCAGGGCGCGGTGCGCCTCCGCCAGATTGCCGCTTCGATAGTGAAGATCCGCGTTGACGATCTGCAAGCGGGCGTGGTCGCGGCTGCCGGGGGAATTGGCTGCCAGCGCACCGCTGACGAGTGCAACCCCGAATTCGAGCGGACCGTTCGCTTTGATGGACTTCAGTGCTGCCAATGCCGTGTTTGCGGCGGTGGCACCATCTTTTCGGAGGCACGCCCTCCGGCATGCCGCGGCCAGATTGTTGAGCTCGCGGGAGAGCGCTTTTAACCGACGAACGCCCCCGGGGCGGTCCAGCGACTCCAGCGCCGAATCCGTCCCCATCGCAGCAAAATGGGCGCCGTGGCGTTCTTCCGTTTGGCGCTCTTCTTCGGGGGTTAGCTTGGAGCGCGCGTATTCTTTGATCGATACCAGGAGATCGAAGCGGTCTTCGGAGGAGTGCACGACCAGCGATTGGTTGACCAGCGACTGGACCGCGTCCAACGGCCAGAGGGTGGGAAGCCGCAGCACGCTCTCCGCAGCATCCAACGAAAAACCATCCTCAAAGACGGAAAGCTGTGCCAACGCTTGCTTTTCCTCGCCCGAAAGGAGCTCCCAACTCCAATCCAGAACGCCTCGGAGGGTGGCGTGCCGCGCTGGACGGCCACCGCTGGTCGACAGCAGGCGGAAGCGGTCGCCCATGCGCTCCAAGATTTTTGAGGGAGGAAGTACGCTAACCCGAGCCGCGGCCAACTCGATCGCCAACGGCGAACCGTCAAGCAACTTTACCAATTGCTGAACCGAGGCGGTTTCGTGGGCCGAAGGAGCGAAATCCCGTTTGACCGCGGCGGCGCGGAGTAGAAACAATTGTTCGGCCTCCGGGCCGGGAAGTAGGTGCAAAGCGAACACTTCTTCGCCAGGCAGGCCCAAAGTGGCTCGGGAGGTGACTAGGAATGTGGTGTCGGCGGCGCGATCGAGCCATCGACCTAGGGTTTCGGGAGCAAACTTGACCACCTGCTCAAAGTTGTCGAGGACGATGAGGCAGGGGGAGCGCGCGGCCATGGCGTGACCGAGTTGAGCAACGGGATCGTCGGGCCCAAGCGGGATGCTGAGCGCGGAAGCGACGGCACGCAGGATTCCATCGCGATCGCGCGCTTCGGTGAGATCGCAGAACCACACACCGCCCGTGTAGGTGCCCAGCTGCTGCCACGAGTATCGAGTAACGAGGCGCGTTTTTCCGGTGCCTCCGGTTCCCAGGACGGTGAGCAACCGGGTTCCGTTGGCGAGACGGTGCGCGATCTCCGCCAGATCGGAGGAACGACCAACAAATTCGTCTCGCTCTGCAGGCAAATGGAAAGTAGCGGGGCCAGGTGCGGCGGGATTCCGAAGTTCGGACTTGGGAAAAAAGCGGTACCCTTCTCCAGCCACGCTTTGAATGTGAACGGGTGCGCTTGGATCCCGTTCGATCTTCCCTCTTAGGCGATGTAGGGTGACGTCGACAATGGGTGTACGCGTCGACTCGGCGACCCCCCACACCTCGCGCAACAGTTCTTGGCGGGGGACGGCGCGATCGCCGCGATCGACGAGGTAGGCCAGCAGCTCGTTTTCGCGAGGGGTGAGTTTGACCAGACTGCCGTCTGGGCGCTGGATTTCGGCCCGCTCGGGATCGTACGTGCCAATGTCCAGCGCGGTCGTCATGCGGCCTATCATGCGTGGAAGGCCGGTGAAGATCAACCGCTTCGAGCGGGCGCCAGGGTCGGTGTGCGTATGGCGCAATTGCACATCGATGGGCTATTGTGGGGGACGATTTGTGCAATTCTGGGACAGTTGTGGTTGGCGCTCACGACCGTCCCGGGCATACTGGGTTCACAACGGAGGTGCGCATGCGAACGAATGGGATCGCTTTAAGCGTGATTTGGTTGATTGGATGTGCGGGTGAGCCGAGCGACACTGGGGACACCGACACGGCGGCGGCGGACACCGATGAACCTGACACCGATGTGGAGGAGATGGTCACCGCGATCGACGTCGGCGAATGCGAGGGAAGTCCTGAAGAAATGGACGCCGATGGGGGCTTATCGGCCACCGCAGCTGGCTCGACGGTGACGGTCGCCTTCGGAGATGTAGATGCGAACTGTTGCCCCTCTCCCTCCGCAGTCATCGAGCGTGGCGTTCAGACGCTGTCGGTGGCGCTGAGCACCTCCGATGGCTCCGAGGGGGAGTGTGATTGTTGGTGCATTCAAGACTTTACAGTGCCGGTGGAGAACGTCGCGGCCGGAACGTGGACCGTGTACGGGTCCGTCGATGGCTCCGAATTTGGCGAAGCGGCGGTGGTGGTGGAGTAGCGAAGCCCTCGGTTATGAGGTTTCCGGGGGTGCCATGCTGCTCAAGGAAACCTTGTACTTGCTGGGCTTTGGGTGGTGGCAGATCCCGTTGATCTTCTTTTGTCGCCCGACCGTCGAGGAGCTGACCGAAAAGCGGTGTGTGGTGCGGATTCCATTGCGAGGCCGCACCAAAAATCACTTGGGTTCGATGTATTTTGGGGCGTTGGCGATCGGTGCGGATCTGGCGGGTGGTCTCGCCGCGATGCAGCTGATCCGGGACGAGAAGGCCGACGTGAGCCTTGTGTTCAAGGACTTCAAGGCGGATTTTTTGAAGCGTCCGGAGGCGGATGTTCACTTTGTCTGCGAGGACGGGGATGCCATCCGCGCGTTGGTTCAGCGGGCGGTGGCGACCGGTGAGCGCGAGAACATGACCGTGCGAATCACCGCGAAAGTCCCCAGCAAGCTAGGGGATGAGCCGGTCGCGATCATGGACTTGACCCTCTCCCTCAAGCGCAAGAGCAAATCGTCAAGCGGTTGACCAACAGCCGGAAATCACGGCGCGGCTGCTGAGATCGTCAACTTACTTTCCTTTTTGGAGCCGCCCAGCCGCGTCCGGCGAGGGAGGAACTTCGACGGGAGCGGCGGGTGTCGCCGTCTTTGGAAGGGCGGTGTCGGGAACCGAAGTTGGAGTCGGAGCAACGACCTCCCCGGGTGGAACCACCGGCGGCGGCGCCATGGGGATCGGTTGAGGAGGAAGTGCTTTTTCGAGCGCGGCTTTTTGGGATGGGAACACGACAAACGCCACCGCGGCGATCACTGCCATCAGGGCGAGCAGACCTAAGACGGTGTTGCGAACGGAAGGATCGCGGGGCGATGGTGGCGGGGTGAGGGTGGGTGTGCCTTGGCGAAGTCCCATCAGTTTTCCGTTCTGGTGCGGGCTGGGGCGACGGACATCGGGAGGGTGAGCCACGCCATTGCGACCTTGGGGTTCTGGTAACTCGGCGATGAGTAAAGCGCTGTTAGTAAAGCGGTTTACTATGTGGGCGGGCGAAATGCGTTATGTGGCCGTCGGAGGATCGATGGCATCGGATCAAACCATGGGCCGGTTGTTGACGCGGTGTGGGGGAGATTGTGAACTCTGCGGTGCAACTGCCGAGTTATCGGCTTGGGCGGTACCGCCGGCGGTCGAGCTTGAGGTCGAGCGGGCGGTGGCGATTTGCTTGGTATGCCGCGCACAATTGGATTCGGGCCAACTGGATGCCAAGCACTGGCTCTGCCTCAACCAAAGCGCCTGGAGTGAGCATCCGCCGGTACAGGTGGTGGCTTGGCGCCTGCTGCATCGCCTTACCGACGGTTGGGCGCAGGATTTGCTCGATCAGTTGTACCTCGACGACGATACCCTGGCGTGGGCGAAACAGGAGCTAGCTTCGGAAGCGGAGGATTCCACCGTTCCCCTGGACAGCAATGGCACGGCACTGCAGGAGGGCGATTCGGTGACCCTGATCAAAGATCTGGAGGTCAAAGGGGCAAACTTCACGGCGAAGCGCGGGACCTTGGTAAAGGGAATTCATCTCACCGGGAGCGCTGACACCGTCGAGGGCCGGGTCAACAAGACCACCATCGTGTTGAAAACCTGCTTTTTGAAGAAGGTCACTTAGCTGCGATGGCGAGCACATTGGGCAGCGGCCACTGTACTCGCTCCTCGTCCGTTGAGAAGCCACTTTCAAAGCCTCCAGATGCGTGAAGCTGAAAAGAGGGGGTGCAGATCGAAAGGCTCGCCTCCGGTCCCCCTTCGAGATGCATCGCCTGCCGAAGATCCAGGGACATGGCGAGCAACCGGTCGTTCAGCTCGGCCATGGTGAAGGCGGCGCGGGTGTGCAAAATCAGGATGCGGCCGCTTCCATCACGGCCAAGCGCGGCTTCGCTCCATCGGCGCTCTTGTTTGGACCATACATTCTTGCCAGGATCGGCGATCAGCCGGAGGTTTTGGGAGACGATGTTCCAGTCTTTGGTGGGGCCTTCCAGGGAGTCACCTCCAAAATCGGCGATGGTCGCCCCGGGTTGCTCGTCGGATTTGGGGCCCGCCAGGAATACCGAACGGTAGTCGCCGACGACGGTGGCTTGGTCGACCTGACCATCGACGGCGAGGTACCCCACATGTCGACCGTCCGGATGGTACATTCCGAGATTGGTGACCACATACCCGAGGTTTGGGTCGCACCACTCTTTGGCGGTCTTCTGGCCTTTGCCGTGAAGGTGTTCGGTATAAGCTACAAACTGTACTTTAGCGGGATCGATGCGCACCACGTCCAGGCGGTTGCAGCCGACCGGCGGCGGCGGGTCGAACGCAAACCATGCGTGTTCTACGCCAGACCCTAAGGAAGTCCAAGTCCCCAACGTTGTTTTCGGCGCATCGGGGCAGCCGTCGGCCGACGGAACCGCCACTGCGGGAACGGCTGCCGCAGGAGTCTTCGGCTCTGCGGCTTCCGCCGGGGGTTTTGCGCTTCCGCATCCAAGAACAACCGCCCAGAGAAGAACCCGCATGCCGCCCTCCGCAGCACACTGTAGCCGCGGTCGCGGGCGGGGGAGTGCAGGGGTTTGCCGGTAGGTGTGCAAATCCGGTGCATGGTAAACCTCTTTACCAATTACTCCAGCCGACCGATGTACACCTCATCTTGATTGTGGTGCTCGATCGAACCTCCCGCGGAGTAGAGGACACCGTTGTGCAAGGGCGCTTGATGGCAGTGCGCTTTGGCTTGCGGCAATTCGGGGAGCTCCTCAAAGGAGCCCACTGAGCCGTCCGCTTCGAGGTTGGCGCGCAGCACGGTGTCGACCTCTCCGCCGGTAAGGGAGCTCATCCCTCCGATCACGTACAGCTGCTCGTTGAACACCAGGGCAGATGCAGTGGCGCGGCCCTCGGGCAGTTCGCCGACCACCTCCCACTCTCCGAGTTCGGCGTCCGAAGCAACTGCGGAACGCCAGATTTCGGTGGATGCCGCCGCATTGGAGCCGCCCCCGATCAGGTATAGGGCGCCGTCGTGTGCGACCAAGGCGTGATGGGTGCGTGCCTCGGGAAGCGGCGCCATGGCTTCAAAATTGCCGAGGGTCTCGCCGTCGAAGGAGGCCCGCTCGACGGTATCCAGCACGGTTTGGGAGTTTCCGGATTGGTGCATTCCGCCGATCGCGTAGAGAAAATCGCCCGATACGGCGATCGCGACGTGGTAGCGGTCGGAGTTGAGTTCGGGGCCTTCCGCCCAGGAGAGTACCCCGTCGTCGGAAAGGGTACCTACCAAGCTCGTTCCAATCGAGTTCCCGTTGTTGTTTAGGCCGCCGGCGACCACCACCGCGTGTTCGCCCACGCCCACGCCGGGTCCGAGCATCACCGCAGGGATCTCGTCCATCATCTCGAAAGCATCTAGGTTTCCGTCGGACATAATTTCCGCTCGTTGGACGGTATCCGCCGCATATCCGCCAGGGGTGCTGCCCCCGACGACGAACAACCACGCGCGATCGCCCGCTTCTCGCACGAAGCTGACGTGGTGATCGCGGGCGGACGCCAACGGAGAGCCTTCTTCCCACCCCGACAAGGTGGAGACGCAGGCATCACCGTCGGGGTGCGAACCGATCGGGCACGCGACCTCATCGGTGTCGTCGTCACTTACGCCCGTACAACCTAGGGCGAACGAAATCCATAGCAGGCGCATCGGCGCTCCAGAAGGTAAAGTACTTTACTAAGTGAAATCTTCCCAGGCGACGGAGGCGATGCGCCAGCCGGCGGAGGACTTTACGAGCTGAAACACCTTGTTTCCGCCGCCTTCGAGAGGGGTTCCGTTCAGCACGCCGGACTTTCGGTACCGCGAGCGACGGTGGGCGAGCCGCCCGTGAATGGCAGTTTCCGACTCCATTTCAAACTCCTCGAATTCGGTCAGGCGGCCGTCGGTCAACAGGGCCTGGCGGGGGGCGATGAACGCGGCGAGGCCAAATACTTCAGGGACGACGCCGGTGTTGGAGATCAGCTGCACGCTTGGGTGGCAGACCTCGGCGAGACTGGCGAGCGGTGCGGGTCCGCCGCGATTGGTGAATGCTGCAAAAAATCGGCGAACGAGCAAATCGATTTCCAAGGAGTCGTCCGTTTCCGGGCGCTCCGGTAAGGCCATGGCGTACCGGCAGGTTTCGCGGGTTTCCCCAGGCAAGACGTACCGTTGTTCCAGCGTCATGCCGAGGGTTTTGAGCAGCCGCGCGGAACGTTCGTTGTCGGGGGAGGTGATCGCCACCAGCCGGCGAAGGCCGAGTGTGTGCTCCGCGTATTTTACCGTTCCTTGAGCCGCTTCCAGCGCATAGCCGTGGCCTCGGTGGGCGCGCGCAAACGCGAATCCGACGTCGACATCGGCCAAGCTGTCGCGCTTCACCAATCCACACATACCCACTGGAGTTTGGTCGGTGGATCGTTCCACCAGCCACAAGCCAAAACCCAGTCGGTGGTACATAGCCATTAATCTGCGTTCGATATAGGTTTTTGCGTCATCGACAGTGAGCACTTGAGTGTCGCCGATGAAGCGGATCCAATCGGGATCGGTGACCAGCTCGATCAGGAAATTGGCATCGTGGGGGGTAAACTCTCGAAGCAGAAGTCGTTCGGTGGAGAAGAGCATGTGGCCTCGAAGCAGCACACGGACGAGAGCGTTGGAGGTTCCCACGCTGGAAGAAGTGGTGCGGAACGTACAATCGTTAAGCGGGTTGACGAACGCGTGTACCCTCTCGCATGCTGGCGGTCATCCTTTTCGTCAGCGCCAGGACATTCTTCAGGTTTAATGGGGCCATCATCACCACCGCGTCGCCGTGGGCTGCGTTGGGGTTGATGCGGGCATAAAACTCCCGGTAACGGTCGTTGGCAGAGGTCACGGAAGAGTCCGGTCGAATGTGCTTCTTCCCGTCACCGCGTAGAACCTTCGCCTGTGGATCCCAGCGGTCACCAAACTCGGCGGCGGTGAGCTGATCGATCACTTTGGCCTCCCAAGGGGGCGTTTCCCGATCTGGATGTGGCCAGTACTCGTCGAAACTCCGCGAGGCCATGCGGAAGCTCTGAAAGGAGATGCTGGTGTACATCCAGATCAACGATGCAAAAGGATGCCGCAATCGGAACTTGGCGATGAACTCCAGTCCAAACCGCTCCAGTAGCCATTTTCCGCGGCAATCGCGGTCGATCGCTAAGGCTCCAGCCCACAGCCAAAAGAAACGACGGCCGTCGATTTCGGTCTCTTTGAGCGAAATCGCTACCATGCCGCGAAGTTCGCCGGTTTTTCGCACTCGAAATCGGGTGACGTGGGTGGCCCGGCCGAGGCTGGCGTCCATTTCCGAACGGTCGGCGTTGAAATGCCGGCGATAGACTTCCCAGAGCGCGTCGCGGTCTGCGTGGGTCAGCGTGGCGATGGGGACGTAGTCGTACGTGAGTTCGCGTGGTGTCATGGCGTTTCTCCCATGGGATCGCATATAGACGACCCACAGGGAGTGGCCTATGGCGGCAGACGACAACCTTGTGGCGATTCGCGACATGCCGGTTCGCGTTGGAATCGTGGCGATCGACGACTGTTTAACGGTGGCTGTCGGCGGCTTGTTGGATGTGTTCGCGGTGGCGAACCGTTGGCACCGCATTCGAACGCCGCAGGGAAAACGCTTGTTTGAACCGAGTATTCGTTCGGATAGGACCGTGGTGAACAGCTTCACCGGATATCCAATTCCCATTGATGGAAGCCTTAAATCCTGGGAGGGCGATGTCTTGATCTGCTCGGCGGTGGCGCACGATCCAGTTCGGACCATGGAGCAGAACTCGGATCTTGCCGATTCCCTAGGCGTAATTGCCACACGGCGGGGGGTTACCGTCGCTTCCGTGTGTACCGGGGCTTTCTTTCTGGCGGAGGCGGGTCTCCTCCAAAATCGGCGAGCGACGACAAATCCGATGTACGCGAGATCATTCTCGGCACGGTATCCGAGCGTCGAACTTTGTCTTTCGCGGGTGTTGGTCGATGAAGGGCCGGTGATCACGGCAGGTACGGTCTCGGCCGGCCTCAACCTGGCGTTGCACCTCGTGGAAAAGCATGGAGGGGTGGAAATCGCGTCGTTGACCGCCAAGGCGCTGGCGATCGATAAAAATCGAGTTTCTCAGGCGCCTTATTTGATCCCCTCCTACCGGTTGGAGGAAGGCGATGCATTAACTGTCCGCACACAGCGCTGGTTGGAGGCTCATCATTCCGACGCAGGTGTCGATCTGGAGGGAGCGGCCCAGGCGCTCGGGGCGAGTTCGCGCACCTTGCAGCGACACTTTACGGGTGTGACCGGCATTGGTCCGATGCACTACCTCCGCTTGGTACGGTTAGAGGCTGCGAAACGCTTGCTGGAGACTACGGACGAGTCCATCGAAGCGGTGGCGTGGAAGGTGGGCTATAGCGAAGTGGGTACCTTTCACCGCATGTTTAAAGCGCAGGTGGAGCTGACGCCCGCGGCGTACCGCTCGAAATTCGGGAAATAGACAAGCGGTTTACCGTTTGAGGCAGGGTCGCCGGACTTGGCCAAAGTACCGACCCGCCGCCCATCTGAAACAATCTGCAACGAGACGTGGCGTCGGCGCCCGCATACGGGTGCGGCGTTGCGACGGTCTGTGAACTTTGGGATGGGGGCGGGGGTACAGCGGACCGGGCGGCGCCCCTGTCCGTATGCTGCTAAACGCTCGATCTACCGTCGGAGCTCGGCTTTCCGAGGACCGGCCTATTTTGTGTAAAAGGGGTTGGCCCATTTGGTCAACCCCTTTACTTTTTGGCGTGCCGGCGTCCCGCCGTCGGTCCATTTCGCGCTCGGGCCTGCGCCCTCGGTACTTCGTACCGGCGCTTTGCGCCGCGCTACATACACCTCACGCGCCTCAGCTCACGGTGTACCCACCCGACGCGGCCGCAAACTTTTGAAACTCCACAAATTCGGTGATCAACATCTCCAATTGCGGAGCGCCGTCTTCATCCAAATCCAAGATGTCGTACACCATCTCCAGGTCGTCCTCGTTGGCGAGAAGGTCGGTGAGACCCTGCGCGATCCAGGTGGCCTCCGCGGCGGTGACGTGGTGATCGGCCTGGGTCTCGAACTTTTCGCGGGCCACCTGACCGTACGGGCCTGGGGGCGCTTCGCTGGGTGTCAATAGACCGGCATAGTCCATGGCTTCCAAGAGACCGACGATGTTGCGATTGGGCATAGAGAACACGCCCTTTCCTTTTTTACCGGTGAAACGCTTCGACTTCAGGAGCAATGGCGAAGCAGCGGCGTGATCGGGATTTGAGGGAATCAAAGCGTAGCTCATGCGACCTCCGGGGGCGTACCTAACGAAGCCATCGAAACGGAGGGGAAACCGCTACAAAATGCAACGATTGTCGCGGAGTCATAAGTCTAGGACAACAACCAGAAGAACAGCACATCCCACAACGGGAATTTGTCTTTTACGTCTTCGCCCTCATTCATGCGTTTCGCCAAAACAAAAGCATCGATGCCCCAGATGACGAACCCAAATCCCCCGACATTGCAGGTCATGAGCGCGATCACCAAGTAGGTTGCTCCGCGAATTGGCAGGCCCAGGTAAAAATGCCCTGCACCTGGGATCAAGGACAAGATCGCGGCAGTTCCGGCGCTGACGGCGTGCGGGGTGGACGTCGGCATGGGGCTTCTCCACCGGCCCTATAGTGTTAGAGCCCGGTCGCCGCTTTCCGTCTGTGCAAAGGTTCGACCAAGAGTGGGTTACAACGGTTGTCCCGCTTCAGGGAGCGGCGACCACCGCTACGGGAACTGGCCCGCCGATCGGCAGAGGTACCACGCCGCCGATCACGATCAACAAAGCCACGGCGACCAAAACCAGTGTGCTTCCTGGAGCATCGAGTTCGTGGTCGGCTTCTTTTTCGGAGGGCTGGAACAGGGCAACCAAAATCCGCAGGTAGAAAGCGGCACTGACGATCGCCGCAGCGATGACGGTGAGCAGGATCCCCCATGGGAGTTGCCCGATGGTGGCGGTCAACACGCTCAGCTTGCCGATAAAGCCAGCGGTGAAGGGCATTCCCAGCATGGAAAGGAGCCCGACGCCGATCACCAGCGCGAGCGCCGGCTGGCGTTGGAACACGCCGCGAAGATCAGAGATCTCCTCGATCTCTTTCGTCTTGGTGCCGAGCAGCGACAGGCCGCCGTAGACGCACACGCCGCTGGCCACATAGGCGGCGAGGTACAGACCGACCGTTTGCGCAGCTTGGGCCTGCAGATCGAGCAAGGTGGTGGAGTTGGGAGCGTAGGCCTGCTGAAGTGCTAGCAGCAGGGTGCCCAGG
>SYKL01000390.1 GCA_005797785.1 Pseudomonadota bacterium
GATCACCCCAGAGCAGTGCAAGATTGGAATCATGCCTGGCCACATTCATAAGGCGGGTTCGATCGGCGTTTTGTCGCGTTCGGGCACGCTTACCTATGAGGCGGTCGGCCAATTGTCGGCGATTGGACTGGGGCAGTCGACCGCAGTGGGCATCGGCGGAGATCCGATCATCGGTACGAAATTCATCGACGTCCTGAAATTGTTCGCGGCCGACCCGGAAACCGAGGCGATCATCATGATTGGCGAAATCGGCGGGACCGCAGAAGAAGAGGCCGCCGCCTGGATCATCTCGTCTGGCCTAAAGAAGCCGGTGGTGAGCTTTATCGCAGGTGCAACCGCTCCTCCGGGGCGTCGCATGGGCCATGCAGGCGCCATTATCTCTGGCGGCCAGGGAACGGCAGAAGGCAAGTTTGCCGCACTGCAAGCCGCTGGAGTGCACATCATTCGTACGCCGGCCGAGATGGGTCGGAAGATGAAGGAAGTTCTCGGTCGGTAATGACGAGGGGAAACGGGATTTAAAGGCGCCTCTGGCGCCTTTGCCTTGTGGGGGATCACGATGATTCAACGGATCGCTGTCGCACTGCTGTTGGCTTTTCCGGGAGTTGCACTCGCGGATTCTCCGCTTACCTCCACCCCCTTTTCGGAAGCGTACCGCGATCAACCTGCGGTCACGAAGGCCGAGCGCACCCATGTGCTCGATGACGAACTGTGCCGTTTGTTGGCCAACCCCAAAGTGCCGATCGATGTGCGGGCGGCGGTGATCAATGCGCTCGGGTGGAATTTCGATGGTCAGCACAACGCCGCGATTTTTCGAGACTTTCTTGCCCGAAAGTACTCCGTGAATCCCGAAAAGGTGGATTCCAAACTTTCCGCGGATGAGATGTTCGCCATTGGCTATTTGCTGGCGATGGACAACTATTTTGAGCCGGAAGATGGCCTGCCATTCCTGCACAAAGCTCGGAAGAAGAAAAAGAAGAGCTACACCGTGGCCATGGTGACGGCGTTGGTGGAAGCACAGGCCGCATTTGACACGAGTTGGTGCGAGTCGTGGAAGTCCTACCTCCGAGCAGAGCAGCAATTTCAGCCGGATCGGAGGGACTTACGGCCCGAGGCCCAGCCGATCGTCGACAGCTACATGCAGCTGTACAGCGGAGAATGCGGCTGAGGCATATGGTCAAGCCGGTTGACGATTAGATCGTGTGGACACCGTTTCCATAGCGGGTGTTGAGACTTGTGATCGTGGTAGATGGCTGCCCGCTCGCCATGCGTCAGCGGCCCGCGGATCGACGTTGCCTTCGCCACCAAAGTCCCAAGGGGAAAAGGAAGAATGAGGCGGAATTCTTGCCGGAGCTGCAGCATCCTCCGACATCGACGCCGCCCGTGGTATTGCCAGAAATCTCCTTAAAACCCGGACTGACCACCCATCCAGGGTTGGTCGACCCCGAATACTCATAGGCGCCGACATCCGGTGCGTCTCCACTTCGGCTCGTCCCGTTGAAGTCCACTTCCGGAACCCAAGATTCGCTCGCTGGATCTGCCCCGTTGAACAGGGGTGAGCTGCGGTCGGGGTAGTAGTCGTCATTGGCGGCATCGGCAAAATCTTCGAGGCCGCCTCCCGGAACGTAGGCCTCCGGAAACTCATCAAATCCGCGAACGAGACCGGTAAATACGTTGCCGACCAGGCGATTACTGGCGTCGATTTGGGCTTCTGACCCGTCGACGGCATAGCCGGTGGGATTGGCCACCACATTGTTGGCGAACACCATTCCGTCGTGGCCTGCCCAGTTGTCCAAATCGACTCCCCAATCCCCGGTATTGGCGACCGTATTGAACGATATCACGAGATTCTCGAGAACCCTTTCACCGTCGGTGTTGGAACGAATTCCCCGTCCGATGATGTCAAAAATAAGATTGTTTCTGACCAAAGCGGCGCCGAATAAGCCAAGGCCTTCACCGGCGTCCCAGATCGCATTGCCTTCGATCCGGTTTCTTTCGCCGTATTCGGTGGATTCTGCTTGAATGGCGCGGCCGATGAGGGTGTGCACCACATTGTCGGAAACGGAGATGTTTTGGCTTCCGGGCTCCAGTAAGATGCCGGTGGTCCACTCGCCGCCGATGTCGTGAACGTAGTTCCCATCGATGGTGCTGTTCTGGGTCCAGCAGGATGCGTCTCCGCAGCCAACGTAAATGCCGGTACCATCAGTAGTATGGTGAATCTCATTGGCGTCGATGGTGAGGTCTGAATTGTCACCCTGCAGGGACAATGCAGTGCTTTGAATATCGGAAATCACGCAGCCGCGAAACACGATGTTGGAGGAGTCCTCGATGGAGACGCCACCAAACCCGGCTTCCGACTCGATCAAGGACGTGGAGCCCCGAAAAGTTAACCCTTCGATGCGTATCCATGTAGCGTCGGAAACCGAGGCGATTCGCCATCCTTCGGCCAATTCGATCACCGGAGTACTGTTGGCGGCGGCGCGAAGGACGATCGGCTCCGATTCGGTCCCCAGACCGGTCCATTGAAGGGGACCGGAGACCGAATACACGCCATCACCGAACACAATTTCGCTTCCCGGTGCGAGGGAGGCCGTAAGAGCCACGATGTCATCGCCAGGGTTGACCTCAATGCTCGCCGCCATCGCCGTGAATGCCCAGCTGACCGTGATCATGAACCCCCCAGGCGCGGACGCCCGTGCACATCGTACCGCTGAGGGCGCCATCCTGGCGGAAAAAAATTTTCTTCGCGCGAAAACGCACGAGCAAGCTAAGGCGTCTCAAACTCGATACGCTTTCACTATCGAACAATTTTCGCTTTCGTTATGGTGGAGAGGGGCCTGCTGGTCCCTCGGGAATTTCATGACCTGGTTGGCGTTGGCGTATCTGGTCGCCTGCGGCGGGTCGGATACGGAAACGGATGCGGAGCTTCCAGCGATGGAATCCGAGACTCCGGATCCGGACACCGATCTGTCGAACTTTCCGATCGAATCCGGGCTGGACACCGATCCGACAGAGGTTTCCCCGGATCATACAGTGACCGTCCGTCAATGGGGCGTTTGGAACCGTACTCCGGAAGGCGGGCCGCATGTGGCGTTCACCGGCACGCTGTGGGTGCAGGAATATTATGACGGTTGGCGGCCAGAAGTAGATACCGATACCGATGTGGACACCGATCCGCCCGAAGATTCGGATACCGACGCCCCTCTGGCCTGCGATCTGGAAATTGCGCTCACAGGGGCCGTTTCAGCGTCGGCGACGTGTTCGGGCTGCGATGCCGCTTTTGATGTGTCGTTGACGCTGGTCACCGGGGACCCGAGCGGCTGCCGCGACCCACAGGCGCTGCAGGTGGCCGAGATCTATCGATTTGCATATGCAACGGAGGGACAGATTCAACTGGACTACGGCGACCTCGGATTGTGGTTGCCGTGGTATACCGCAACCGCCGAAGGGGATCGGGTTTCCTTCGAATGGGAGGGTACTTTTGGAGTGGCGCTCGAAGAAGAGGAGGAAGAATGATCGCCTTCCTTTGGTTTGCGTGCGGTGCTCCTGAGGAGTCGGATTCGGTCGCGCTGGACTCGGCGGATACTCTAGAGATCCCCTCGATCGAAGGGATCGATTTTGAGGCGACCCTGGAGGAGGCCTTCGTACGGGCGCTGCGGGCGGATGTGCAGGCGGCATGGGTGGGTCATGTGCAATCGGTCGCGCTTGCAGAACCGCAATGCCCCGATTTCTACGCGGGAACGCCAGACCTTGAAATGGATTTCGACGACGATTTTCAAGGATGGGTGTGGTACGACGACTGCCAAGGGACGGCCACGGAATTTGTAGGTCTGGAGGGATGGACCAACTGGATTGCGGCGGAGAGCAGTGTAGAGAATCCTGAGTTTATGTTCATCGAAGGCGAGCGATCGTTGGTGGGCGATGGCCGGGTCAGGCAGTCCGGCGAATTGTTTTATGAATTCGATGGAGAGGGAGCGGATTCGATCTACTTGGAACAGTCGGGCGAATCATCGTATTATTCGTATTCGAGCTATTTGAACGGCACCCTGTCCGGGTCGGTTTTGGGCGAGGACGGCAGCTATCGTACCGAAATGTATGTCGTTCACTCCGGAGGAATGGGCCAGACGCTGGAGGCCCGAGGCAACCTTTATTTCACACATTCTAGGCTGAATGAGCGATTTGACAGCATTGCATTGGACGTGGAAATGCTCGGCCCTGAGCTGGCCACCGAAGAGGATTGTACCCTCGAACCTCGGGGATGGATCGGCGTTCGTGACGAAAATGCCTATTGGTACGAGGTGGTGTTCGAGCCACGCAACGAAAATGGGGAGTATGAAAACGATCCCTACACCGAATGCGACGGCTGTGGTGAGCTGTACATTCGAGGTTTGCCGCAGGGAATTCAGGTATGCCCAGACTTCTCGGGCGTATGGGCGGCACTTTCGGCGCCGTCATCTGACGATTATGCTTTGGTTCTGCGCACAGTGGAGGTTCCATGAGGTCCTTCGTTTGGGTGTGGCTGGCCGCGTGCGCACCAGACACGGAGCCGGAGGATGGGATCACCCTCTTGGAACCTCGAGAACAGTTGATCCGACTGTCGATCGATTTGCGCGGCGTATTTCCGACCGAATCAGAGCTCGTCGCCATCGAGGAGCATCCGTCGTTGTATGCGGATTTTGTGGACCGGTACCTGCAAGACGCGCGGTTTCCGGATCGGATGACCGATCTTTTCCATCTTCGGTACCTGACGCGTACCGGAGATCTCTCGGTCGACGCCGATTCCGACGAACTCGGCCTTCCCGAGGAAGTGGTTGCGGCCTCGCTGGCGGAGGAGCCGTTGGCGCTGGTTCGCAGAGTGATCGCCGAGGATCTCCCTTACGAGCAGGTGGTGCTCGCGGACTACACCATGGCCGATCCAATCACCGCGTGGATGTGGGGGATTGAACGTCCGGTGCCGGAGGTGGAGACCGGCGAATTTCTCCCTTCGCACTACACGGATGGCCGCGAACATGCGGGCGTGTTGACGATGACCACGCTGTGGACGAGGTATCCCTCGGCCGGGGTGAACAGCAATCGACACCGCGCAAATGCGGTATCTCGTATCCTCCTTTGCGACGACTATTTGGCACGCCCGGTGAGTTTTGCGCGCACGCAGATCGACGCTTTGACGAGCGGGGATCCAGAGGATGTGATCCGGGACACCCCCACCTGCCAGAGTTGCCATTCGAGTTTAGATCCGTTGGCGGCTCACTTTTATGGTTTTTGGTGGGAGGTCGATGGCGATTTTCGCGATCAAACCACCTATCGGCCTGAAGATGAACCGATGTGGCGGGATCATGCCAATAAGCCTCCTGGATATTTTGGACGACCTACCTATGGAATTCGCGAGCTGGCCGAGCAGATTGCGGCCGATGAGCGGTTTGAACGCTGTGCCGTAAAAACGGTATTTGAAGGCCTCACACAGCGGAGCGTCTCGGATGCGGATTGGGCGGAGCTCGCACCACACCAGGCGGCTTTCGACGAGGGTGTGGTTCGCGAACTGGTGCGAAGTATTGTGCTATCCCGCGCCTATTTGGCTGCACAAGACGACCACGATCGCGTGACCCTCAAGATGGTGAGTCCCGCCGTCCTGGAGAGCGTGATCTACGAAAAGACGGGATATCGCTGGACAATGGATGGGCGGCCTGCGCTGGCGTCCAATGTGAGCGGTTTGGCGGTGCTCGGCGGCGGAATTGATGCGCGTTTTGTGACTCGACCCAGCCACGATCCCTCAGTAGGAATGGTACTTATTCAGGAACGGCTTGCACAAGGCGCGGGTCGGGAGGTGGCCACCCACGACCTCGATCCAGACCGCGAGGGCGAGGCGGTGCTACTAGATTATGTCAATCAGGACATGGTCCCAGAAACGCATCCCGTCGAATTCGATCAACAGATTCGAGCGTTGTACCTTGAACTCACTGCGGCACCGTTGTCGGATGAAGATCCACAGGTGGAGGCGCTGATCGACCTGTGGAAGCGCGCGTATTCGGTGGAAGGATCGGCGGAAACGGCGTGGGCAGGGGTTATTTCTGTGGTGCTGCGCGATCCACGCCTGTTGTTTTACTAGGAGGTACCGATGAACGGAAAATTCTCGCGTCGCGACCTTCTCTCCGGCATGGCCACCTTTGCGGCGGTGGGAGCGCTGGGATCGATGGCCGCGGCCAGTCGTCAGGCGTTCGCGGCGTCCGGCGACAGGAAGTTCCTATTCTTTTTTGCGAGCGGCGGTTGGGATGCCACCCCGCTCGATCCAAAGTTTGCGGAGGACGGGGTTTCTCCCGTCGGCGGTACGGATATGGACCCGGAAACGGTCCGGGCTTCCCTGGGAAACTTGAGTTGGTCTTCAGGACCCGATCGCGAGGGCATGGACACCTTTTTTCGGCGTTGGGGGGGATATTCCCACATCGTGCGCGGGGTGAATGTCCATTCAGCGGGCCACGAATCGGGCATGCAGTGGATGATGACCGGCTCATCCGCCTCTTCGATCCCGGATTGGCCCACGATTTTAGCGAGCCACGGGAGCATCGACTATCCGATGCCGCATTTGGTGTTTTCGGGGCCGGCCTACCCGGGAAACCTTGGAGCGGCGGTGGTTCGCGGCGGTGGCGGCTCGTTGTTGAGCTTGATCGATGGCTCAATCAACGGGTCGGTCGATCGGCCCCAAGAGGTGCTTTCTACGCCGCTGGATTCCATGACGGACGCTCTTGTGTACGATCGGGCGGCCCGATTTGCGGCGACCAAAACAGGTTTTGCCAAGCGACGGTCGGAAGATCTGCTCTCCAATCTCGAGCGCGCGATGGAGCTGGAAGGACGCCGTTTTGAAGCGGGCCTTGACCGCAACGGTGGTTCCATGCTCGATCAGGCGGTGATGGCGATTGAGGTGATGCGTCTTGGGCTTTCGCGTTGTGCCATGATCAACATTCCGGGTGGCTGGGACACCCACGGTGGCAACCGAAACGTTGGCCCACAGTTGCATAATTTCTTCCTTGATCTCGATGCGATCTTGGACGCATTGGCGGCGACCCCCGGGACCTCCTCCGCCAGACTGCTCGATGAGGTGACGATCGTGTGTACCAGCGAGCTCGGGCGAACGCCGAAGTTCAATGGCAGCATGGGGCGAGATCACTGGCCGTATACCTCCATGTTGTTGGTGGGATCGGGTATCCGCGGGAATCGAGTGTCCGGTTCGACAGACGAGTCGTTTGTCGCCAACGCCTCAGACCTGGACACGGGATTGCCGTTGGAAGGCGGAGAAACCATCGGTACTGAGCATGTGGGAACGGCGCTGCTGGAGCTCGGCGAAGTGGACTCGGGTCTCTTCCTTCCAGGAGTGCCGCCGTTGCGGTCCATTCTTCGGAATGCCGGATGAGGGCTTGCATTGGAGTGGTACTGCTGTTTGCAGGGTGTGCCGAGGTGGACTCTGATTCCGCCTGCGACCGAGAACCTACGTTGACGTACGAGAATTTCGGCCAGGGGTTCATGGATCAATACTGCAATGGCTGCCATAGCTCGCTGGTGCCGGCCCCCTACCGAAACGACGCTCCGGAATCGGTGAATTTTGACACCTATGCGGCCGTGATCGCACAGCGTGAGCGAATCTCGGTGCGAACTGACTCTTTGGAGCCGACGATGCCGCCTGGGGGCGGCCCCACCACGGAAGAGCTGGAAGTTCTTCACGAATGGCTCTCGTGTGCGGTGGCGGAAGACGCCGCGGCCCTGGGGGAGGAGTGAGGACGGCGCTCCTTTTGGGGCTGCTTCTTCCGGCGTGTTCGGAGTATGCGGTTCACGATGGTCCGCAGGTGGACCCTGCCGATCCCCCCGACGATCTGGTGGATGCGCAGGGAAATCCGCCAGAGGACTGGAATACGTGTTCGACTTCTTATTACGCTCGTTACTACAATCTGCCTGGTGAACACTCGGATCTTGAGCCTGAAACTGGCGTTGCAGTGGATCCGGACGCCGCGGATTGGTGGGATACCGAGTACTTTTCCTTTCAAGACCGAGATCCGGGGCTCGATTTCGGCGGAACGTGGTACCCGGTGGATGATGGATTGGAAGGCGATCCGGACTATTTCTCAGCGCAATGGACTGCTTGGCTACGGGTATATGAAGCTGGAAGCATTCCTTTGGTGGTGGGGGTGGGGGGCGACCTGTGGGTGGAGATCGACGGCGCGGAGGTGATTGCACGTGTGGATGAGGAGTATTCGCCATCCGCGGTGAACGTTCAGCTTACCGCCGGACAATTTCCGGTTCACATACGCTATGCTCAGCGCTCGGCGGCAAAATCGGGGCTCAGGTTTCGAGTGGCCAGCGAAGCTGCCAAGATTTGTTTTCCGAGCTTTCCAGAAGACTAGGGAAAACCCCGACTGTCCTTCGCGTGATGGGGACCGGTTGACGCCTCTTAAATGAAAATGATATTCATTTTCAACAGAGGTGTTTATGATCGTGCAGACCAACCTGCTGGGATTGCTGCTCCTTTTGCGCGTCGACCTGCGCGGAAACCAAACCCCATCCCAGGGTTTGGAGGAGGCTAACCGCCCGCACCACCCGGAATGTCCGGGGGCAGAGTCACGGTCCGGGCCACGTTCGCGGTAGTCGGCGTCGCGGGCAGAGGTCCAGGGAGCACCTGCAGTATGCTATGGGAGCTCTCATAGTTCATGGACGTGGCCTCGACTGAGGCCACGGTGCTGACCCAGGCGGGAGAGGCAGCACCGGACAAAAACGGCGCTGGAGCCTGGCCGTGCGCGAGCCCCATCGGCCGCGCCGTGTGGTTGTGGGCATCGATCAAGCCCGAGCGCCCGTCGGCATTGAAGCGGTCGGTGGCCTGGGCGTTGGTTTGCGTTGGGCCCAACTCACCCATCACCTGCGTCAGAGCGGCCAAATAGTAGGGACGGAGGCGTTCATCTTCCATGCTGTGTGGCATGGCTGCGGCGCCGTGCGCGGGTAGCGCAGGTGTGCTTGAGGGACTGCCGTCCATCCACATGCGCCGCGTTCGAATGCCTACCTCGGTACCGATGCGATCCGACGGAAGATCCTCGAAAGTAAAGCTCGACGCGTGTTGTATGCCTTGACCCTGGTTCATTTCGAAGGCGATGTCGTGATGGGCGATCATCGCGACCGCCAGGGTCTCTCGCTGGGTTCGAACCGGAACTTCGGCGGGCATTGCGGCATAATTGACATGGTAGCGCGTGGTGAACGGCAGCGCGATCGGTCCGGCATGCGGCGACGAAGTGACGGAAACCACAGGTTGATGGCCCGTGATCTGATCGATGGTTGCGGTGGCGTTTTCGGCGTGGGCGGACATATGGTCGCGATCCACCCAACCGCCCGATTCGGTAGGTGTATAGCGAACGTTGGCGTTCGGCGAGGCGGAGCCACGGGCCTCGGCGTCCAGGAATTCGGCGGTTCCGCCGGTGTTTCCTCGGGATGGAGATAATGCCCTTCCGGTGCCGGCGATCGGCGCGTCGGCGGTCGCCGCGGCGGCGCGTTGCAGGCCTGCTTCGTTGCCGGAAACAAAGTCGGCTGCAAATTGATCTGCGGCACGTTCGTGGCTATCTCCCGGCGCTGTGGGAGAAGCGGAGCGCTGCTGAACCGTGTGAAACAGTTCGTGTGCAACCACCTTCGGATCCGGATTTCCTTGTAGCAGGACGCTAGAGCCTTCCGAAGCTCCTTCTGCCCCCATCATGGACAGCTTGGCGTCTTCATTCGAGCGCATGGTCACAGAACTCAGATCGGCACCAAGTGCAGCTCCGACCTGTTCCACGATATTTTTACCGCTTTGGCGCTGAGGATGGCACTGTCCGGGCATATTTCACCCACATCCCAACTGTAGATTCTTGCGGCGATGTTCGCAAGTTACATCGGTAAAGCTCGCTGTGTAGAAAAGGGGTGCGTTCGATTGCAAGGACCGGTTATGGCGTCCGGAGGATCGCCGATGAACCCCGATACCTTACGCAACGTTGGCTTGTTGGTGATGCGCTCCGGCCTCGGCGGAATGATGATCACCCACGGGTGGCCGAAAGTGATGGCGGGACCGGATACCTGGATCAAGCTCGGCAACGCCATGACCCATTTTGGCATCGATTTCCAACCGGCGTTGTGGGGTTTAGCAGCGGCTTTATCTGAAACGGTGGGTGGCCTGCTGTTGGTGATCGGCTTCTACACGCGGCCCGCGGCGGCAGCCCTCCTGTTTACGATGATCGTCGCTGCTCGGCTGCATTTGGTAAAGGATGGCCTGTCCGACGCCTCCCATGCGATTGAGGACGGCTTCGCGTTTTTTGGGATTATGTTGCTGGGAGGCGGTGCTTGGAGTGCCGATGCACGCTTCCGAGGCAAATCGTAAAGCACTTTACGATTTGAAGGAAGCGATCCGATATCAAAAACCGCCTTTGTGTGAGTGACTATCCCAGCGTCGCCCGAAAGAACCAGCGGTGCTTGTCAAATGCGCTGATCATGCCCGTCAAGAGGTCAGCGGTATCCGGATCTCCAGCTTCATCCGCTTGATCTCGGGTGTGTTTCATTCCGACCAACCACTGATCGAGCCGGTTTCCGAGCAAGGCGACATGCTCCAGATCGCGAACCGTGGTTTCGGGATAATCCTCGATCGTGGATTGCTTTGCCACGGTGCGTGCAGTGCCGATCACATGCCCACCAAGAACGATCGCACGCTCGGCGATCTCGTCGATGAAGCCATTCAGCTCCTGCGCGATCTGGTCAAACAGAGGATGGAGGGCGACAAAATGAGGGCCGCGGATGTTCCAATGGGCGACTTTGAACTGGGTGTAGAGGTCGAGACTGTCAATCAGGCGTTGGTTCAGGGCTTCGACGATGGTGGGCATACGGACTCCAGGGGGTGGGAGGTCAAAGGTAGGCACCCCTTCGTCGCAGGGAACTGCCGGGGATAGGTTGTGACATGGAGCGCGAATGCGAGAACAAATGGCGGCTTTGGCCCGACGAACGCAAGATCAAGTGAGCGAGGCGATCGAAGCGATCGACGGCGGAAAATGCCGCGAAGACTCCTGGGAGCGGGAGGGGGGAGGTGGCGGCCGAACCCGGGTTCTTCAGGGTGGAAGCGTTTTTGAAAAGGCGGGCGTCGGCGTTTCGGTCGTGCACGGCACTCTGAACGAGGCGGCCTCCCGTTCGATGCGCGCAAATCGGAAACTCCCAGCCGGAGAGCTCTCTTTTTACGCCGCCGGTGTGAGCATGGTGCTCCATCCGCACAACCCGATGGCGCCCACCATGCACGCGAACTTTCGGTATTTTGAGGTGAATAACGGTGAGGCTTGGTGGTTCGGTGGTGGTGCGGATCTCACCCCGAGCTATCTGTTCGAAGAGGATGCTAGGCATTTTCACGCGGCGTATAAAGCGACGTGTGACCGCCATGATTCAACTTTCTACCCGAAGTTCAAAGCGTGGTGCGATGAGTACTTTTTTATTGCGCATCGGGGCGAACGCCGTGGGGTAGGGGGGATCTTTTTCGACGATTTGGACGATCGACCGAGCGACGAGTTGTTTGCTTTTGTCGAAGAAAGTGCCGCAACCATTGTACCGGCGTACTTCCCGATCCTGTCCGCGCGCAAGGATATGCCGTTTACCGGGGCGCACAAGGAGTGGCAGCAGGTGCGCCGTGGTCGGTATGTTGAGTTCAATCTGGTTTATGACCGAGGGACGACGTTTGGGCTGAGGACCAACGCCCGCATCGAAAGCGTGCTCATGAGCCTTCCACTCACCGCACGATGGGAGTATGACCACCAGATTTCTGCGGAAAGTGAGGAATATCGGCTTCTTTCGGTACTGCGCGAGCCTAGGGCGTGGGCTTGACGCTGCCCGGGCGGGTGAATACTCCTAAGCTTAGGAATATTTCGTTCCCAGGAATATGAGATCGATGCGCGCAGCTGAGGCCTCCGATCCGACGATTCGCCTAGGCCTCCTGATGCAGGAGATGATGGCGTTGGTGCATCGCCGTTCTGCGGGTCGCACCTGGTCGATCATGAGTGAATCGGGTCTCACCATGCCGCAGGTGATCACCCTGCATGTTCTTCGCATGGGAGGCACCCAATCCATTCATCGGATCGCGGATGCGATCTCGCTTTCGACGAGCGCGGCCAGCCATTTGGTCGATCGCCTGGTGGAGAAGGGGTTGGTCGATCGCCAGGAGGATCCTGAAGATCGTCGGGCGAAGCGGGTTGAACTCACCCCTGCGGGCGTGGCTTTGGTGGACGAATTGGCCAGCGAGAGGTTGGGCGAGTTTACCCGCGCGCTTTCGCAGTTGGACCCCGAGCTTGTTTCTCAGTTGGTCGCGATTCTCGAGAAAACCATTGAACAATTGGCGACGGATGGCACCTATGCGTGCTCCGCGCTCGTGGAGAAATGATGCCCGCGATCGTACAGTTGACGAACGCTGTGAAAGAATACCCGCTCGGAAAGCTGGTAGTGAAGGCGGTGCGGGGTGTGGACCTCTCCATCGAGAGGGGGGAGTTTACCGCGATTTCGGGTCCCTCCGGCTCCGGAAAGACCACCTTGCTCAATCTGATCGGCTGCGTGGACGTTCCCACGTCGGGCACAGTGCAGATCGACGGGCAATCGACAAGTGCCTTGTCCGATCGTCAGCTCACGGATTTGCGTCTACACAAGATTGGGTTCATTTTTCAGTCGTTCAACCTGATCAATGTGTTGGATGTCTACCAGAATGTGGAGTTTCCACTACTGCTGCAGGGTGAGCTCTCTGCCAGCGACCGCAAAAAGCGCGTGGAGGAGATGGTAGAGAAGGTCGGTTTGACGACGCAGATCAAGCAGCGGCCCAATGAGCTTTCGGGCGGCCAGCGGCAGCGGGTAGCGATCGCGCGCGCTTTGGTGACTCGTCCGGCGATCGTTCTCGCGGATGAACCTACCGCAAACCTTGACTCAGCGACGGGCAAAGCGATCATCGACCTGATGAAGGATCTGAACCACAAGGAACACATCACGTTCATTTTCTCGACGCATGACGCGAATGTGACGAGTCGCGCGGGAAGAGTGGTTAGGGTGGTCGACGGTCTGCTCGCTCAGGCGGCGGAGCACGCATGAATCTCGGCGATCAACTTCGGATGTTGGTGGTGCTGGCTTTTCGAAGCCTGTGGGCACATCAGGTCAAGAGCGCCATCATCGGCTTTATCTTGGTCGGCGGTACATTTTTGGTAGTTTTGTTTGGCGCGTTGCTCAGCAGCATCGAAGGTTCGATGTCGCGGAGCATTACCTCCAGCATGTCCGGGCACTATCAGGTGTATGACGCCAACGCTGAGGATGAGCTTGCGTTGTTCCCTGGATTTTCCTTTGGGTCCGTGGACATTGGAGAAATTCCTGATTTTGCCAAAGTGGAGAAATCGCTCCTCCAAGTCGATAACGTTCGTGCGGTGGTCCCGATGGGAATCACCATTGGAACGGTCTTTGGAGCCAATGAGATCGACCATGTGTTGGAGTCGCTGCGAAATGCGGTTCGCGATGGCCGTTCGGACGACGTGAAGGTTTTGGGGGAGCGCGTCCGGGTGATCGCCCAGTCGATCTACGGGGATATGGAAGCTCGAGCGGCCATTTCTTCGGATCCGGAAAAGGTCGCTCGTCAGCGAGACGCTCTTAACTTGGTTCTGTCCGAGAAATTCTGGGACGACTTCGAGACCGATCCGTTGACGGCGTTGGATTTTCTCGATGCAAACGTCGCTCCGCTCGCCGCGGACGGCCGGCTCCTGTACCTGCGCATGATTGGAACCGATCCGCAGCAATTCAAAAAGGAGTTTGAAGGATTCTATCTTGTTGATGGGGAAATGATCCCAGAAGGTCAACGAGGTTTACTACTTTCCAAACGCACCTACGAAAAGCTGATCAAAAACCTGTGCGCGCGCGACTTTGACGATGTGTACCACGATGTGAAGTTGGGCACGAAACTCTCCGAGGATACTCTCCTTCAAGAGAAAGTGCGCCGCATCTCTCGGCAGTATCAGCGGATTCTGTTTCAGCTGACGCCGGAGGATTCGGCCGAGGTGGCAACGAAACTTCGGGAGTTCCGCAAAACGCAGAATGTTCCGGAGACCGAGCCCGATGACATCGCGGCGATGGTGCAGTGGCTTTTGCTGGTGAACGATGAAAACATCGACGAAAACTACAAGTTTTTCTATGATGTCATTGCGCCAAAAATGAACCTGTATGAGGTACCCGTTGGCCAAGAGGTCATTCTTCGTGGGTTTACGCAGAGTGGCTACATCAAATCGGTCAAAGTGAAGGTCTGGGGCACTTACGAGTTCAGTGGCTTGGAAAGCTCAGATTTGGCCGGCGCAGCCAACGTGATGGATCTGGTCACCTGGCGCGAGTTGTACGGTCGGATGTCGGACGACCAGAAGGCAGAGTTGGACTCCATTCGCGAAACCGTGGGTGTGCAGGACGTTTCCCGCGAGGACGCCGAAGCGGCGTTGTTCGGCGGGGGAGGAGAGCTGGAGGTCGCGGCGGTTCCCGATGCCCCGGTGTTTGACGAATTTGCTGGAGCAAACCTCAAACGCGGCGAAGAAGAGGCGGCGCTCAATAGCTTTGATCCCGCTACGCTTCATCAGGGTCTCGCCTTGAATGCGGCAATCATCCTCAAGGATCCCAGCGGCGAGGCCAAAGCGCTGACCGACCTGAAAGCTCAAATTGAGAAGGATCAATTGGGCCTTCAGGTGGTGGATTGGCAAAAGGCGTCCGGCATTGTGGGTGGATTCCTCATGACGATGCGCGGCGTGCTTTACATCGCCATTTTCGTGATCTTCTTGGTCGCCTTGGTGATCATCAACAACCTGATGGTCATGGCCACCCTCGAACGAACGCCGGAAATCGGTACCATGCGCGCGATTGGGGCGCAGCGGTGGTTTGTGATGGGGATGTTTATCTTGGAAATGTTGGTTCTCGGCCTTGTATCGGGAGTCATAGGGTCCATTGCCGCGGCGGCCGTCGTGTTGTGGCTGGGATCCACTGGCATTCCGGCGCCCGCGGACATTGCGGTGATCTTCTTCGGTGGAGATCGGCTGTATCCGGTCATTTCCGCGATGGACGTCATCTTCGGGATCGGGCTCATCGTATTCGTGAGCGTATTATCGACCTTATACCCGGCGTTTGTGGCCGCTCGGGTTGCGCCGGTGGTGGCGATGCAGGGCAAGGAGTAACCATGGTTCTGTTCACCATTGCGATTCGGAATCTGGTGCAAGCGCGGCGTCGAAGCGCATTGTTGTCGTTGGCCATCGGCCTCGTCACCATGCTGCTGGTGCTGATGATGGCTCTGTCCGCTGGGATCAACGACAACCTCGTTCGATCGGCGACGATCATGTCCGCTGGCCACATCAATGTGGCTGGCTTTTACAAGCCGACGAACGCGATGTCACTAGCGGTGGTGACCGATGTCGGCGAATTACGTAATATTGTCGAGGAGAATACCCCAAATCTGGATTACACCATTGACCGAATGCGCGGCTGGGGAAAACTCATCAGCGATACTGGCACAGTGCAAACGGGATTTTCAGGGGTTGACCTTGCGGATGAGTCCCACTTTCTTGAGGTGATCCAGCTCGCCAAAGAGTCGGACTACAAAGACGGTGGGCGCGACGAGATCATCGGTGATCCGTCTCAGTTGGCTGGTGGCAACACCATCATGTTGTTCGTGAACCAGGCCCGGCGATTGGGCGTCGGCGTGGGCGACACCCTCACCATTCAGACCGAAACGGTCGGCGGATACACCAATACTGCCGACGTGACCGTGGTGGCGGTGGCTCGGGATGTGGGTCTGCTGTCCGGGTTCGCCACTTATGTACCCAAGCAAGTTCTCCGCGATCTCTATCAGCTTTCACCGGATACTTCCGGCGCGGTTTGGGTGTACCTCAAGGATATCGAGGACGCGGACGCGACGATGAAGCACCTTCGCGGCGTATTTGAGGCGAAGGGCTACCGGTTGATGGATCATGAGGCAGTGCCGTTCTTCATGAAGTTTGAGACCGTTCAAGGCGAGGATTGGACAGGTCAGAAGATCGACATCACCACTTGGAAGGATGAGGTGGTGATGCTGACGTTCGTGATCACGGCCTTTGATACGGTCACCGTGTTTCTGGTCTCGATCCTGGTGTTGATCATTGCCGTTGGAATCATGAATTCCATGTGGAATGCGGTTCGTGAACGCACCCGTGAAATCGGCACCATGCGGGCGATCGGCATGACCCGAACTCGCGTGTTGGCGATGTTCCTGGTGGAAGCCTTCGTTTTGGGCCTGTTTGCGACAACGGTGGGAGCGACCCTCGGGGCGGCCACGGCGTTCGGCCTCAATGCGCTGCACATCAACGTTCCAAACGATGCGGTAAAGGCCATTCTTCTGTCGGACACGCTGAGAATGAGCGTGCACGTGCAATCTTTGTTCATCGCGGTGGGTTTTCTCACGTTGTGCACAGGGCTGTCCGCTCTGTGGCCGGCGCTGAGGGCCTCGCGGTTGTCACCCGTCGTCGCTCTCGGTCACACCGAATGAGCGCCCCACCGACCCTCCTGGAGAGCCCATGATGTCCTTGAAGCGGGTACTGCTGGTTTCCCTTCTCGCGATGACGATGCACGCGGAATTCGCGTTGGCGGCGCCTTCCGATGCCGACATGAAGACGATGTTGGTGACGATCGACGATCGCCAGCAAAACAACGGCGACTACAAATCGCTGGTGTACATCGAACAAAAAGAAAAAGATAAGTCGGACTTGGTGTATCAAGCGGTGGTGTACCGCCGCGACATCACCGACAAGCTGGTGATCTTGTTCTTGAAACCGCAGGCGGAAGCCGGAAAAGGCTATTTGCGGGTCGACAACAATCTGTTCATGTACGATCCCGCGGTCGGCAAGTGGGAGCGCCGCACCGAGCGCGAACGGATTGGTGGCACCGGGTCACAACGCTCTGACTTCGATCAATCTAGGTTAGCCGAGGAATATACGCCGTCGTATACCGCTGAGGAAGTGCTGGGGAAGTACACCGTTCACCACCTGGAACTGACGGCAAAACGGGGTGTGGACGTCGCTTATCCGTCTGTCCAGCTGTGGATCGACACAGCGACCAACAATGTGTTGAAGCGCCAGGATTATGCGCTTTCCGGCAAGCTGATGCGCACGACCTTCTACCCAGAATGGCAGAAGAAGTACTCAGCCTCGAAAAAGGCCGAAGTTTATTTTCCTAAGGAGATCCGTATTTATGACGAGGTCGAAAAGGGGAAAAACACCACCGTGGTCATGCAGGAGGTCGATCTGAACAGCTTGGACGACTCGATTTTCACCAAGGCATGGCTTGAGAGCAAGAGCCGATGAATGCGGTTTTCTGGCTGATGGTAGCCTTGGCGAGGGCGGACGAGCCGGCGCCCGAGGCTCCCCCGCCGGAATCCCCAGAATCCGTTCCTCCGACGGTACCGCCACTTCCACCTGCGGAGACACCATCGGGCGAAACGCCCGCCACTGAGGATGCCCCCGTCGATGAAAACGCCCTCTTTGGAGGTTCCGTCGATGAAAATGCCCTGTTTGGTGGTGATCCTCCCGCCGCGGAACCTCCCCCTGAGACGGTCACCATGGACGGCATCGACATGGAAAAGACCAGTGACTCGGCGATTCTCGACCGCCTGACCAATGCTTCGGACAAGTTGACGATCGGCGGCCGCGCCTACCTTCGGTTGGACGCCGCCTTTGTCGAGGATGAAAAATTCAAGACGGCTGCTTTTTCGAGTCCCAACCTGCTCGATTTGTTTGTGGATGCGCGTCCCAACGATCGGGTTCGGATTTTTGCGAAGGGTCGGCTCTCTCACGATTTCACGATTCAAAGCGGCGATACGGACATGTTCGGCGACGAAGTGAAGCCGACCAAGGTGGCTCTTGATTCGCTCTGGATGAAGTTCGATGTGGCTCACAAGGTGTATGTGACCGCGGGAAAACAACGAATCAAGTGGGGTGCAGGCAGGTTTTGGAATCCGACTGATTTCATGAATCAGCAGGCTCTGGACCCCTTGGCGGCATACGATGAGCGGCTCGGTGTCGGCCTGATCAAAGTGCACGTACCCTTTGAGAAATTGGGCGCAAATGCCTATTTTCTAGGAAATTTCGAAGGCGCCCAGTCGCTCGAAGAGATCGGTGGCGCCGCCCGACTGGAATGGGCGTTCAATAGCTCGGAATTGTCGGTTTCGGCGGCGGCGCGAAAGGACAAGCCGTATCGGTTGGGGGCGGACTTTTCGAGCGCGCTGTGGATTTTCGATTTGCGGGTGGAGGCTTCGGTTCAAAAGGGGCTCAAAACGCCCTTCTACGAGGGTGAGCTCGACTTCGAGACCTTCACCCTTCCGACCGAGGTTTCCCGCGAGGATGAGTGGATCCCGCAGGTGGTTGCGGGTTTGGAAGCAGGGTTTAAGGTCAATTCGGAAGACACCTTCTATGTCGGCGCCGAGTACTTCTTCAACGATGCCGGTTATTCAGACAACTCACTCTATTTGTGGTTGTTAGCGAACAATCAGTTCACGCCGTTTTACTTGGGGCGTCACTATTTCGGCGCGTACGCGTACGTGCCCAGCCCCGGTCGGTGGGAGGACACCTCGTTCACCGGAAGCGTGATCACCAATTTGAGCGACAAAAGCGCAGTTGCGCGGTTGGACGTCCGCCAAACGGTGTTGACGTACCTCGCTCTCAATGTGTACAGCAGCTACCATTTTGGCGAGTTGGGCGAATTCCAGTTTCAAGTAGAGGTTCCTCCGGTTCCAACCGTACCCGCCCTGGCCAACGGGCTGACTGTTCCTGCCCCCTGGTTGGAGTTTGGCCTCGGAGCGAACCTCACTTTTTGACATCGGACGCTTGAGGATGTAGTAAAGTAGTTTACCATCTCCGGCGTTCTGGGGCATTTCGTTACATTTGAGTTGCGGTTGGTTGCAGGACCGGGATTCTATGGCCGCGTCTTTGGGTTCGTGTGAACTGGGCGACGCGTTTGTGTGGGAGTCGGTATGGTTCGCCCGTGGTTGTGGATTGCCGTCCTGGGTTGCTCGGAGTACGACCTCGGCTCCGGTATCGACGATGAAAATCTCGGTCTGAACTGCGACGGCGACCCCATTGCCGAAATCGACGTTCCGCTCAATGACTCTTGCGCGCTGGATCAACAGACGGGGACGTTTACTCCCGTGGTGGAATGGAGTCTGCCGGCCAATACCGCCTATGGTCCGCCGATTGTGGGCCAGCTCAACGACGACAACGACGACGGCACCATCGACGCTTTGGACGATCCCGACATCGTGTTCCAAACGCTCAACGGCAACCTGATTTCCGTGAGTGGGGTGACCGGGCAGCTGCAATGGTCGGTGTACAACGGGGGATATGGCGGGGAGTCCGTGGCGATCGGCGACGTTGACGGCGATGGCGTGCCCGAGATCGCGGCGCCTTCGGGTAGCGCCACGATGGCGCTGTTCGACAACGAGGGCCAACTGATCTGGAGTACGCCGCATTCTTGGGGACCGATGGGCTATTCCGACTACATCTACCCTTCGATCGCCGACATGGATGGCGATGGTTTTGCCGAGATCATCGCGGGAAGTTCCATTTACTCCCATACGGGAGAGGTTTTGGGGGTCGGAGATTACGGTGTCGGCGGAACGGGCGGCTATGGCGCGCTTTCCATTCCGGTCGACTTGGACGGGGATGGTTTGCTCGAGGTGGTCGTAGGCAACGCGGCTTACAATATGGACGGTTCGACCAAGTATTCCAATGGGCTTGCCGACGGGATTCCTGCGGTCGCCGATTTCGACGGCGACGGCGAGCCTGAAGTGGTGGTGGTCTCTGGATCGACGGTTCGTACGCTCGAATCAGACATGCAGCCCACCGGTTGGTCGATGACTTGGCCGGTGTATGTGACCTATTTTGGTCCGCCGGCGGCGGACGACATGGACGGCGATGGCATCCCGGAGTTTGTGGTCGCCGGATATACCCAGATGATCGCCTTTAAATGGGGCGGCGAGCAGCTTTGGTCGGCCGCCATTTCCGACGGCTCGGGTGCCGCCGGTCCGTCGATGTTCGACTTCGAAGGCGACGGATACCCCGAAGTAGTGTACGCCGACGAAACCACGGTTCGGATTTTTGACAGCCGAGACGGCGCGATCAAAATGCAATCGTTCGATCATGGCTCGGGAACGGCGTTTGAGTGCCCGACCATCGCGGATGTGGACAACGATGGCCAAGCGGAGATCTTGGTCAACCACAGCTATTTGGAAAATGGCTTGTCCGTGTACGGCGATGCCGACGAAAGTTGGCGTCCGGCGCGTAGTGTGTGGAATCAGCACGCATACAGCATCACCAACGTCAACGATGACATGAGCATTCCGACGGTACAGGCGCCGAATTGGGATCAATACAACAACTTTCGTTCGGCGGATGCGGGCCTTCCTCCTTCGCAATGGCACGACGTCAGTGTGGAAGTGTTGGATGTGTGTGCGGACGATTGTCCGGCCACTCTGGGGGTGGTCGTTCGGGTGTTGAACGCTGGAACGGAACCTACTCCGCCGGGATTGGGCGTGTCCGTTCGCGCGGGTGCCGACGGTCCGGTGGTGGCCACCGCGGTGGTGGCGGACGCCATCCCGAGCGGCAGATCGTCAACCGGGTTGACTATTGAAGTGGATCCGGCGGCGCTCGATGGAGCGGCCCCGGTGGTTGAGGTGGACCGCGGAGAAGGTGCTTCCGAGTTGATCTTCGGTGAGTGCGACGAAGACAACAATCAGGACAATTTTGAGGGCTGCCCGTAGGGCCTATTCGTTTCAGTTGGTTGTGAACAAGGCGTTTTGGTGGAAATCCTGGCGCGTTCGTGTGAACTGGGCGCGCTGAATGCAGGAGTGAAGAATGGTACGCTCGATGGTGTGGATCGCTTTGGCCGGCTGCTCGGAATACGACCTCGGCGCCGGCGCCGGCGATGAAAATCTCGGCCTCAACTGCGACGGCGATCCCATCGCCGAGATCGACGTCCCACTCAACGATACCTGCGGGATCGAGCAGCAAACCGGTACTTTCACCCCGGTGGTGGAATGGAGCCTTCCCGGCAATAGCGCGTTTGGACCGCCGACGGTGGGCCAGCTGAACGACGACAATGACGATGGGACCATCGACGCTTTGGACATTCCCGACATTGTGTACCAAACCTTGTACGGCGAGCTGGTGTCGGTCAACGGCATGACCGGTCAGCTTCAATGGAGCGTTTACACCGGTGGCAACGGCTATCAAGCTACGGCGATCGGCGATCTGGACGGCGATGGTGTGCCGGAAATCGTGGCCCCACCCACGGCTTACACGATGGCAACCTTCGACAACGAGGGGCAATTGCTTTGGCAGGCCGCATTTTCGTTCGGCTCGAGCGGATCGGCGGATCACGTCTACCCCTCGATCGCTGATATGGACGGCGATGGATTCGCGGAAGTCATCGCTGGAAGCTCGATCTACTCGCACGATGGAGAACTGCTTGGCGTGGGGAGCTATGGCGCGGGCAGCACCGGTGGCGGGGCCTACCCGGAATACCGCTATGGCGCGCTGTCGGTACCGGTGGACCTCGATGGCGACGGGGAATTGGAAGTGGTGGTCGGAAACGCCGCATACAACAAAGATGGCTCCACCAAGTACTACAATGGCTCGGTGGATGGGATCCCCGCGGTCGCGGATTTCGACGGCGATGGCGAGCCTGAAATCGTGGTGGTGTCCGGCGCCCAGGTGTGGACGCTCGAATCCGACATGGAGGCGACAGGCTGGTCGATGAATTGGCCGGTTTCGGTCAACTATTTTGGCCCGCCGGCCGCCGACGACATGGACGGCGATGGCATCCCGGAGTTCGTGGTCGCTGGTGGAACGGAGATGATCGCGTTTAAGTGGAACGGCGAGCAACTGTGGTCGGCCACCATCGCCGACTATTCGGGTGCGGCCGGCCCCTCGATGTTTGATTTCGAGGGCGATGGGTACCCGGAAGTGGTGTACGCGGACGAAGGCACCGTCCGAATCTTTGACGGCAAAGACGGCGCGGTCAAGATGACCTCCTACGACCATGGGTCCGGAACCTTGTTTGAATGCCCAACGATTGCGGATGTGGACAACGACGGCCAGGCGGAAATCTTGGTCAACCACAACTATTTGGAAAGCGGCTTGTCGGTCTACGGCGATGCCGATGAAAGCTGGCGTCCCGCCCGGGGGGTGTGGAATCAGCATGCCTACAGCATTACGAACATCAACGATGACATGAGTGTTCCGACCGCCCAAACTCCGAATTGGGAACAGTTCAACAACTTCCGTTCGGCGGATGCGGGCCTCCCACCCGATCAATGGAATGATGTTTCCGTAGAGGTGTTGGATGTGTGCGCGGACGATTGTCCGGGTTCGCTGGCGGTGGTCGTTCGGGTGCTGAATGCAGGAACCGAAGCGACTCCGCCGGGATTGGGCGTGTCGGTTCGCGCGGGAGCCGATGGGCCGGTGGTGGCCACGGTGGTGGTGGAGGACCCGATCCCGAGCGGCAGATCGTCAACTGGGTTGACTATCGAAGTGGATCCGGCGTCGTTGGACGGTGCCGGACCCGTTGTGGAAGTAGACCGCGGTGAAGGGGCCTCTGAGTTGCTCTTTGGCGAGTGCGACGAGGAAAACAACCAGGACAATTTCGACGGTTGCCCCTAAGACGCTTTGGCTACTGCGGATTACCGCAGCAGCAACAACACCAGCACGATCGCGAACAACATCAGCACCATGGCGAGGGAGGCGAACACCCACCACGGGGGAGCCGCCATTCCTCCCCCGGATCGGCGCTTGGGTTTGTCGCCAGGAAGGGGTGTTTTTTGTGTACCGCCGAGATTGCGGAGCATTTGCTCCATTTCGGTCTTGGAAGGCTCGGACGCTTCGGGCAAGTTGACTTTGACGGAAGGTTCGGGCTTTTTCTGATTGGCGATGGCGGCCAATGCTCCCGCCGGAAATGAACCGGTCAGGTTGTCAGGGCTGTCAAAGTCGTCCAATGTGGGTTTGGACTTGGCTTTGGCTACGCGCAGGGTGCTGTTCACCCAATCGGCGAGGGTGATTCCGCCCACCCGCTCTCGAAGGCCTCGGACTTGAGCCAGCGCACTGTTGAAGCTCAAACCGGTGTTTGGGTTGGTGAGCTCCTGAAGGAAGCGGGCGACCTCGTCACCGGCCGGCCACATCGACAAAATCCGACGCGCGGTCACCAGCTGGCCCTTTTGGTCGTCTGGATGTGGCAACCATGTGTTGCCGGTGGTCATCTCAAACAGCAACGCGCCCAGACCTGGAAGAATGTCCGCTTTGGAGGTGACTCCTGGAGGGTCGAGCGATTGCAAACGACCCTGATCGTCGATGCGGATCCGCTCGGGGCGCAAACCGGGCGTGCCATCGCGAATGGTGCGATCCAAGAGTGCAATCACGACGTCGAGCGCAACCCCAGGAGGGGCCGCTCCGCCACGGCTAAGCAGTCGATCGAGTCGGTTGGCGTCAGCCTCCACCCACAGCCTCCACCGGATCAGAATACCCGATCAGCTGGGGACCACGGCGGGCGCCACTGCAACGGGCGACGAAAAAGGCATATCAACAGCACGTTTTCGGTAAGGGTGTGCGGTGTACAAACGCACGACTTCCGGTGCCACTTGATCGGGCAACACGAGGTGATGTCCCGCCGGCAGCACTCCCTGGTTGACCAGGTCTTGGTAGTCCGCTTGGGCGTCCACCACCCACAGGGCGATGGGATCCTCGCCGCCGGTGACGACGACGCCCCAAGACGGAGTTTCAACACCGAGAAGGGCGGCTTCCACTCCCACGACAATGTGGGGATCCTTGCCCAGCAGCGCGCGCCGGACTTCGATGCGGAGATCGACCAACGGAACCGACCATGGGCGCCCGAGGAAACGTGTCAGCACGGTATGCAGCTGGTTTTGATGAACGATCTCGAGGCTCGAAATTCGGCCGCGTTTGTCGAGATCGTAGTGCACCTTTTGGAGCTCGCTCAGCGGAAGCTCAAGCGTTTCGCAGGCCCACAACGGGGTGGTGGGGAGCGTCAACGAGGTGCGCGTCAGGACGAGCTGAAACTCCTTCCAGGAGGACAGCCGCCACGCGAGGGCCAACAGCAGCAAAGCGAGAGCGAACAACAAACCGCTGACCAATACGGCCAGCGACTGGAGGCCGGCAACGGGGGTGCGTTCCTTCAGCCACAAGGAAACCGCGGCTAGCGTAATCAGTACGCCCGCGGGCTCCGCAAACACGACCCAGGGTTGCAACGGCACCACAAGCCGTTGCCCAAACAGGGCTGCGCGGTCTTCCGGAATGGGGGTGGCCGCCAAACGCTAGTTCCTCACAATGAAAAGAGAGAAGGTCAGCCGGTGGCTGACCTTCTGTCGGGTCAACAGGGCCAGTTGGCCCTATTGTATACTACTGCGGAGCTGCCGCGTCAGCGGTCGCCGGAGCGGCTGCCGTCACAGTGACGTCAACGGTGGTCGCCAGAGCGCCGTGGGAAACGGTGAGCTTGGCGGCGCCTTCGGAGGCGGCGGTGGCTTCGCCGGCTTCGGTCACGGTCAGAACCGCGGTGTTGTCGGAAGCCCAGGTAACGGGCAGTTTCTCAAGGGCGGTCTCGCCGGAGAAAACTTGACCGGTGAGGGTCTTGGTCTCGCCCACGGTCCAGGCGTCGCCTGGGTTGTAGCCGGTCAAAGCGACCTTATCGGGGAGGGCCACGGTGACTTTGTACTCGGCCTTGATGTCGCCGAGGGTCGCGGTGACGGTAGCTTCGCCATTGGCCAGAGGAACGAGGTTTTCGCCTTCGAGCTTGGCAACATTTTCTGGGGTGACGGTCCACACGGGAACTTGGCCTTCGACCGCGTTGCCGCTGGCGTCGAGCACGGAGGCCTTCTCGAGGGGCAGGGGGTCGGTGCTGTGCACGCTAACCGCAGCTTCGCCGTCGAGTTTGATGGACGCAGGGGCAGGAGTGCAACCGGTAAGCAGCGCAACCAGAGCGATCAACATGAGTTTCTATGCCTCGGTGGGGGGTAATACCCAATGAGGCGGCGAAGGCCGCCTCGGTCGCGAGGGTCTCCGCCTCGCGAAGCGTCTCCCCATTATCCCGGATCGACCGTTGCGCAAGGGGAGATACGCTCGATTGTGTAGGATCCGGCGTTGATGGTACGATTATTTTGGTTTGTTTGACCGTTTGTGACCGGCGAAACGGATGCGAAACGGTCAATCGGTTTACTAATCGTCCGCCTACTCCTCGAGCGGCGTCCAGGCCGGAATCTTCGGATCCGAATAGCCGGGCGGCGTCACCAGCTGGGTCTCGCCACAGGATGGCTTTTGTTCTGGTTTCAACTGAACGATTCGGCCGGCATGCCAATAGTCGGTGAACCCCCAAGCGGAGGCCGTGGGCTTACCCGAAAGTGCCCAGACGCGCTCGGTCATGTAGCCGTCGTGGCTGTCGTACACCGAAACGCCGTTGAGGTTGGTCTGCCAACTGAGATCCGTGGTGGTGTTGTCCGCATTATCGATGGAGAGTGAAATTACACCCTTTCCAACACTCTCCACGATGAGGTTTCCATTCATTCGGGACAACCGATGCAGCAGGACGGAAGTGCCTTGGGTGGTTCTGGTGGCCATGGGCATCGACATCAACGCACTGGTATATTCGGTCCAAACACCTTCTTTGAGCTCCATCCATTTGTTGAGGCGCATGTCGAAGCCGACGATCACGCGGCTCATCACCATGCGGAGGGTTTCGGCCATCAACCTCTCTCGCTGGTTGTCGGTGGTCAGCCCTTCGAGGTCGATGTTGGTCACGCGTCCGTCATCGCGGACCTGGAGCTGCATGCTCTTGCCGCTGAGTTTGGTGTCGATTTCCTCCAAAAGTTCCTCGATTTTTACGAGGCGCTGCTCCGGAGTGAGGTCCTCAAGGGCGGCCGCTTCGCGTTTGTCCTTGCGGTCCTGTTCGAGTTTGCGTTTCTTTTCCTCCCGCTTTCGCTCTTTTTCGCTCATTTGGTCGAGGGACTTCGAAAAGGTCTTGATCTGCTCGCCGTATTGGTCGCGTGAGGCGGCCTGAATCCCAAAGTCCTCGATGGTGCAGGACACTTCGTACAATTTCTTGGAAAGCTTGAAGTCCTTGGCGCAAGCGAGAATGGTACGGATCTGAAAGGCGTTGGTCTTCAACTCGGTGTTTTTGTCGGCGTAGAACGTCATTCCCAGCGGATGACCGATCTCTGTCTTGATGTACCAACGAGTGCCGTCCCAACGTGCGAAACGATCGGAGATAACTACGATTTCTTCGTCGTCTTCGACTTCGGTTCGATCGACCTCGGCGGCTGCCTTTGCTTTTGCCTCGGCGGACTTCTTGGCGTCCTCTGCGGCAACTTTCGTGCTGAGCTGATCGAGGGCCACCCGGGCGGCGGCGACGGTGGGATACCGTTGTTCGGCGCGTTGAAGGATCTCGTGACCGCGACGCACATACCGATCACCGGCGTCCCAAGCGGTCAAGGACAGGAGCGCGGTAGGGCAATCCGTCGCGTTGATGCTTCGGGCCAATGCAAACCCGCGCAGCAAGCCACTGGCTTCGTGGTTCCCTTCGAGTTCGGCCACTAAGGCGAGGTTTCGCAGCAGTCCGACTTGGACGATGTCCGCGAAGGCCGCATGGACACTTTCCTCCGTTCCGGCCTTGGCTTTGAGCTGCTCGATCAGCTGCGCCTCGACCGCCACGGTGAGTTCCAAGGCTTTGTCGGGGTCGATCTTCCCGTTGACGCGGGAGGGACCGACCAAAGCGGCGATCAGGCTCTTCGACGCATAGGCGTCGACGGCGGTGAGCCCTTGGGCTCCCGTCAAGGCAGCCATAAAAGCGGCATCTTCGGGAGTGGCGAAGTCAGAGCCGAACAGCATTTCGTTGGGCAGGGACACCCCTGTGGTGTGCGGCTCAACCGGCAGCCGATACCGGGCGATATAAGTATCGATCCATGGAGCGTTGCCCCCAGCGAGGCTTCGGGCGGTCGTCTCATGCCAGAGAGAAAGCGCAATCAAAGCGCCGGGATCCGCCATTTCGACCAGCTGGGTCGAACCCCCTTGCTCAGGCAGATCGTAGTGTGGAAAAGCCGGCAGTTCGGGAACCGCGCCCGGAGTGGGCTCAGGAAGCGTGGTCGGCAGCGCCGTCAGATCGGGCGGCCACGCTGCCCCCGAAGCTAACCAGGCGTTCCAAGGGGCATGCCAGGTCGTGGTGGGGTCGGCGTATTGGTCAAGCACTTTACTATAGGTGCGCGCCTTCTCCAAATCGCCGGTGATCGCGTAGGAAACGGACAATAGGTGCGCAGCCCCGACCGGATCGGTGGCGGAGGGCGTCTTTCCGTAGGCCTGAATGTAGGCGTTGGCCGAAACCAATGCAGCCTGTCGGTACAGTGCCGCCATTTCTGCGTGTCCGCGCGCGGTGCGGAGGCCGCCGTCGGCGCCAAATTCTTGGGTCGCCAAAGCATAGTTTCGATCGATAAAAAGGGTGCGCCAACCTCTAGAGGTGCTCGCCCATTGCTCTTGTTCAGCGGCGGTGGCAAAGCTCATCGGCCACGATTTGGCGATCAAATCGAGGGGGATCGCTTCCTTTGCGGCGACGGCGGGATCGGTCCCTTCGCCTGCCTCCACGGGTGCTGAGAAAACAGCGCTCGAAAGCAGTAAAAGGGCGGTGGGAATCCAGCTGCGCATGAACCTCTCCGGGGACGATCACTATGACACCGCAACGTTGCCAAAGCCATGGTGTGGATCGTGGCGCGTTGGTTGACGGCCGAGTAAACGGGCCCGGTCGCGTGGTTCCACTGCGCGAGGGAGAAGCCATGATCACGATCAGCAAGTTGTCTAAGGGCTTTGGCGGCCGAATGCTGTTCGAGGAGATTGAAGTTGGCTTCAAACCTGGTCATAACTACGGCCTGACCGGTCCGAACGGGTGCGGCAAATCCACCTTGATGAAAATCATGATTGGATTGGAAGAAGCGGACAGCGGTCGGGTGAGCAAGCCCAAACGCGTCGGTTACCTCCGGCAGGACCAAGGAACGTTCGACCATCTTCGCGCGTTGGACGTCGTGATCATGGGCAACGAACGCCTGTGGGGCGCCATTCAGGCGAAGGAAGAGATCTATGCCCGAGGCGAGTACACCGACGCGGACAACGATGCCCTGGGCGAACTCGAATGTGTGGTGGCAGAGGAGGATGGATACGCCGCAGAAGCGGAGGCTGCTCGGTTGCTTTCCGGACTGGGAGTCGCCGAGGCCTTCCATGAGCAGCCGCTGTCGCTGCTTCAGGGCGGTTTGAAGGTTCGCGTACTGGTTGCCCAAGCCCTGTTTGGAACTCCGGAAGCGCTGCTCCTGGACGAGCCCACCAACCATCTGGATTTGGAATCGATCCAATGGTTGGAGGAGTTTTTGTTGGAATACGATGGCGTGTTGGTGGTGATCAGCCATGATCGCCGGTTCTTGAATGCCGTGTGCACGGACATCGCCGACATCGACTACCAGACCGTGATCGTGTATCCGGGCAACTACGACGAAATGGTCCGAACCAAAGCTCAAATCCGCAGCCGCGTCGAAAAAGAGAATGCGGCCAAAGACAAGAAGATCGAACAACTTCAGGACTTCATCTCCCGGTTTGCCGCCGGTACCCGCGCGTCGCAAACCCGCTCGCGGGCGAAGCAAATTGAGAAGCTGCGCCCGGACGAAGTGAAACGGAGCAACATCGCTCGCCCGTTCATTCGGTTTCCGGTGACCCAGCGCTCGGGGAAGGACGTGGTCTCCACAAAAGGGCTCGAAAAGACCTTTGAACGGACGATTTTCTCAAATCTCAACCTAGACTTTCATCGCGGTGACAAGGTGGCGATCCTCGGCCGCAACGGAATTGGTAAAACTACTTTACTAAGTACCCTGTGCGGGGACTACCAACCCACCGCGGGCTCCGTGGTTTGGGGCCATGAAACGCGCATTGGCGTGTTTCGACAGGAGCACCGCCACGAAATTGAGCCAGGGACCACGGTGTTCGAGTGGTTGTTCAACCATCGGCCCGAGGTCGGCCAAGAGCAGGTGCGCTCGATTCTCGGTCGAATGCTGTTTTCTGGGCCGGACGGTGCGAAGCCGACCGCGACCCTTTCCGGTGGGGAAGCGGCTCGCCTGATGATGTGCAAGTTGATCCTTATGGAATACAATGTGCTGTTGTTCGACGAGCCCACGGCACACTTGGATCTCGAAAGCATCTCGGCGTTGCGAGAGGCGTTTGAAGCGTACGAGGGTACCCTGTTCTACGTGACCCACGATCGCGACCTGGCCGAAGCCGCTACGCGAATTCTGGCGTACACCGACGAGACTGTGCTGCTGGACTACCGTGGGCCGATCGACGAGTACTTGGCTTGGACCCAAAAGAAGGCGTCGTAAGGTTCGATTGTCGCAACCTGTTACAAACTTGGCGTTGTGAAACGTTAAGGTGTGGCCGATTGGGAGGATGTGATGCGACCTTTTCATGGGATTTTTTTGGGCTTGCTGGGACTGTCGCTCGCGTGTGGGACGCCCGCGGCGGACGACGCAGCGGTGGTGACACCCGCGGTTCCGCCGATGCTTTGGTCAATGTACCCCGAAGGCGAGGCGATCTTTGTTTCTGGCGTGAGCGCTGAGGGGGTGTATTCGGAAACCCCGTTGACGGTGATTCGTCAGGGAGATGGCGGCGATGCCGTAGTGGGCTTCGCACTGGTGACGGCAAACGATGCCGCGCAATCGAAGGTTCAACTTCGGAAGTTGGCCGCCGGCCAGGCGCTGGATGGCCTGGTGGCGCGCTTGTGGCTGCCGGAGGACGCAGAGATCATCGCGACCCTCGACAATTGGCCGCCTCCTGCGGGAGCGACCGTCGCGGCGGTGAAACCCCGGCCGTCGGATTCCCTGCCGCCAGCGGCTCCCGCTTCCAAGCCGCAAACGAGCCTGCCGTCGTATTCTGGCCCACTTCCGGAGAAATTGCAGCATAAGAACCCTGACAAGCGCTTGGACGCGCTGGCTAAATACGAGGATGATCCCGATGCGACGGCGATGATCATCCACCTGATGATCAACGACGAGAGCTTCGATGTGCGCAAGAAGGCGTGGCGCATGGTTCGCGCCCGTTGGAAGCGAGGAACCGGCAATATGGCGCACCATGAGGCGGCCGCGCGGTGGATGGCGACGCAGGGGCCTTCAGCATTGCGCGGGGAAGCGGAAAAGGCGATCGCGGACCACGGGTAAACACGGATTCCGAAACCGTTTTTCAAATTATTGCATCGGCGACACTAAATATACTGACGCGTCAGAAGTTTTGACAGTGGCGGTCGGCGGAGGCCTGAGTCTACGCTGCGGTACCCAATAACCAGGGGGGATCAGATGCGTTTTGCTACGGTGATGCTTGCAATTTCCGCGCTCGCGGGATGTGAACCTGTTTCAGCCGTGCGCGGGGTGGAGGACGAGGCGGCTGCGCAAGGGACGTGGGTCGGCGGGCAGATGCTTGAAAGTGGATTGGAAAGAGAGTTCTGCGCGGAGTGGCTCGGAGTGGACGAAACGGAAAGCAACGGCAACCTGGCATTGACCATCGGTGATGATGGCTATGCGAGAGGGTTTGCGTCGTGCGCGTACGAAATCGACGATGACGCCGTGGGCAACGTCAGGCTGAGGGCCGAAGGGGATTTCGAAAATCCCGATTCTGAAGAAGGACGGCTGGACCTGGAGTTGACCGCCATCGACGCCGACGGCGTGCCGCTGGAGGACACGGAGCCTGGAGAGTTGTCTGCTTATTGCACCGTTATCGCCGATGAGATGACCTGCGACTTGGGGGGAGAGCTGACTTGGACGTTCGCTCGCCTGTGAGCGACCGGCCCAAGTAGACAAGCGCCTTGACTATTTAGAGTCCTTCAGCCAGGTCCGCAGCACCCAGTCCGCCAGCGGAAAAGACACATTGAAGTTGCCAGAACTCATCGCCTCCGGTCGATGATGAAATCGGTGGTGAGCGCGGATTTTCTGTACGACAGCGCTCGCCGCCCAACCCTTTTCGGGCAGGTGGTGCATCAGGTGGAACCACTCGTACACGAGGTAGTATCCAAACGAACTGGCGAGGAATAAAGCGGCGAGATTCGTCTGGCCGGCGAGCCACAGGGCCATCGGAATCGGGAGCACGAACACCAAGAACAGCAGGGTTACCCAAGGGGGAAACAGCACATATGTGAGTTCACGTGCCGATCGGATCGCCAGATCGTCATGGTGGAAGAAGCCGTGGTGGATCACGGTGTGGCGTTCCCAGAGTCGGCCCAAGAAGCGCCATTTGTGGTGCATAGGTCCTCGGTGAACCGACCACTCAAAAAAGTTAGCAAACGCAAAAAAGAATGGGACGAACGCGAGCTCCCAGGCCTTGGGGTCCTGGAGCGAGGCGATCGGCAGAGCAATGCCAAGTGCGGCGATCAGGTGCACGGCGGCGAGATGCAATACCGGCGAATATCCGCTTGGAATCTCGGACAAGAGCTGTTCTCGGCGGTGGCCGGCCATCGGAATCCTCTGGTTGACAGTCTAACGGCGTCCGGCCCGATTGCGGTGTAACCTGTGCAAAATCGAGGCGTTCGTCGCGACACTATCCGCGGCGCCGCTCAGAGAGCGAAGTGAGCGGCTTTCCGGAGGCGGCGTCCGCCTGCAATTGGCCGTAGTCGTCAAAGGTGGTACCGAACAGGTTGTCCATCACCGAGGTGAACAGACCATAATGCCCCTTGAATCGGGAGTGATGCATCGCGTGAAAGGTCGGCGTGTACAACAGTTTTCCGAACACGCTCTTTCCGAATCCCGCAGGGAAAACCTCCACGTTGAGGTGGCCGAGAATGTCGAGAAGGAAGAACAGAAAATAGTAAAGCACCGGACCTTCTACCGGAATCGGGACGATCTGTGAGAAGGCAAGCGCGGCAGTACCGGCGATCAACGACTGCAAAACGCGTTCGGACATCGAAAAGGTGAGCGCGGTCAGCGGTCGAACCACCAAGGATTCATGGTGGGCGCGATGAATGAA
>SYKL01000391.1 GCA_005797785.1 Pseudomonadota bacterium
ATCACCACGCCGAATTCGGCGAAGTGCATCACATCGTGTCCTTCCTTGCCGACGAGCCCCAACCCGAACGGGCCGATCGCCAATCCGCCCAACAGGTAGCCCAGGACCGAACCAAGCCCCAGCCGTTTTGCAAGCGGTACCGCCAACAATGCGGCAGAGAGGTACACAAAGGCCTGCAGGAAAACGTCATTCATGGGTCATCCCGGCGGTCATGAGTACGTGCTTTCGGTAGGAAACAGCCGCTTCATCCAATGCTTCATCTGACAACCGTTGGGTGGCGTAGACCACAAAGGGATCCAGCATTTCCATCCCGCACAAATGGCAGGTTTGATCGAGTGGAGCGAGCAATTGCCGTATGGTGTAGCGGTTCGCTCCGTCGGCTCGATATGCGGCTTCGCTTCCGCTGGTGGTCAGCGCCGGCAAGAGTCGTTTTCCGCGGAGCGCATGGCCATTTGGGCCGTACGCCCAGCCGAATTCCAATACGCGATCCTGCCATTCTTTCATCAACGGCGGGAGGCTGTACCAATAAAAAGGATGTTGCCACACAATCAAGTCATGAGCCCCCAGCAACGCCTTTTCACGCTCGACGTCGATGTCGTGATCCGGGTAGTTGTGGTAGAGGTCATGAAGGGTGACTCCTTCGATCCCACGCAAAGACCGGATAAGGCGTCGGTTTGCGCGGGAGCGGTGGGGTGTTGGGTGGGCGAACAGCACCAGAACCGAATTCGACATGGCCTCCCCGAGGCATGCCCGTATCACAGGGTCGAAGCGCAGCCGACCTCCATGGAGATCGTCAACTGCCTGTCTAACTAGAGCAATTCGAACTCGAGGATGACCGGGTTTTCAAGTTCGATGTCCAGGGTGGACAGGTACACCGACGCGCGAACCGTAACGGTATCGCCGGGATTCATGCCCTCGGTGAATACCTGCAGATCGGCTTGATTTGTCGAGTTGCCGTCCACCCCGAAGAAGATCCAATCTTGGCTGGACTCGCCGGAACTCATGTCCTCGTAGCCGACCGTCGCGGGCGCGTCGGTACTGAATCGGATCGCCGGGTAGTCGAAGAAGCCTTCGTCATCGTGATTCGTCAGATGCACACGGAAAGTTCCGGTTTCGCCGGCCCCCCAATACCCGTCGTCGTCCAGGAACTCGGCCTGCGAAATTTCGAGGTTGGGAAGGGCGTTGGCGTCGGTGTCTTCGATGTCCGTGTCTTCGATGTCCGTGTCACCCACGTCCGTATCATCGGTATCGACCGATGTATCTTCGGTCTCCGCAGTGTCGGCGAGGTCGGTGTCGTCCGGCGTGCCACAGCCGATCCCGAGCCAACCCAGCGCGGTCAATGCAATAAGACGCTTAAAAAGAGAACTGTCGAGAATGGATGCCATTGTGCCCCTCCGCCTTCAACATGGCCGGCCGTTCCGTTGCCGTAAATCAGAACGATTCGGACTGTATTATACGTTTTTTTCGAACAATGGCGTGGCGGGCGGGACCGACATGCCGGGCTATACGGCAGAATGCCGACCGATCCCGACGAAATCCGCCTTGCATTGTACGACCACGCGATGACGTATCCGGGGGCGACCGAAGAGTTTCCCTGGGGGGAGCGCGTAATCAAGGTCAAAGGCAAGATTTTCGCGTTCCTTGGGCGAGCGGAAGAGCGGGAACGGGTGGGAATTACGGTCAAACTGCCTCAATCCGCAATGGAGGTGTTGACCCTCCCCGGAGCAAAACCCACGGGGTACGGCCTCGGCAAGAGTGGCTGGGTGACAGTACATTTTGCTCCCGGCGACACGGTGGACGTGGCAGAAGTGTGTCGGTGGATCGACGAGAGTTATCGGGCCGTGGCACCCAAAAAGCTGATTGCAAGCCTCGGAAAATAAGCGCTGGAGACAATTTTGGAACTTCCCCGCAACATCTACTGCATTGGCCGAAACTATTCGGAGCATGCCCGTGAATTGGGCAATGCGGTGCCGACAGAGCCGGTGGTGTTCACCAAGCCGGTGTCCTCGGTGGTCCGTCCCGGTGGGGAAATCTCCCTTCCGAGGGGATCTCGGGTGGACCATGAGCTGGAGATCGTGGTGGCATTGGGGGCGGATTGGGCGCCGGCGGCGGTGGCGGTCGGGATCGACGCCACCGACCGCACGCGTCAGGAAATCCTGAAAGAGAAGCGCCTTCCTTGGGATTTGGCAAAAGGCAGGAGGGGGTTCGCTGCGGTGGGGCCGTTTGTTCCACTCGCCCAACCGGGCGTTTTCGGCGAGTTGGAGTTTCAATTGACGTTGGCGGGTCAGGTTCGCCAGCGCGGGTGCACCCGTGACATGTTGTTTTCAGTGGATGTTATCCTGGCTTTTCTCGGCGAACATTTTGCACTTCAGTCCGGCGATTGGGTTTTCACTGGCACACCGCCGGGCGTGGCTCCGATGGTGGCCGGGGACGAATATGCCCTGGAGATCTTAGGGATTCCCGAATCCGGTTGGACCATCCGAGTAGTTTGAGGGGTTTGTCCAGAAAGAGTGGTTTATTCGTCAAGACGTTACCGGCATCGACGAGCGCGCCGCGGCCCTTGAGTTAGGGGTGCAATCTGGGGCCGGGAGGCGTGATGCGGGTTTCGTTGGCGTTGTTGGCTTTGGCAGGTTGCTCTGAGTACGACCTGTCCAACGGCACTCAGACGGAAGAACCCGGTGAAGTGTGCGAGAGCGGCAACGCACCGTCGATCAACGTTGATCTGAATCTGGAGTGCGATATCGGTCTTCAAACCGGCACGTTCACGCCGGTCGTGGAATTCCAGGTGGCCGGCATCATGGGATACGGGCCGATCGTTGCGGGCCAACTCACCGATGACAACGGCGATGGTGCGATCGACGATTTGGATACTCCGGACTTGGTGTATCAAGGGACGGACTACAATTCCTGGTATCCAGCCTTGGCGGTGATCGACGGCGCTACCGGCGAAGAACATTGGCGCACCGAACGCGCGAATTCGGGAGTGGGTGGTCAGGCGGTCGGGGATTTGGAAGGGGATGGTTATCCCGAGGTGGTGTTCACGAACTACGGCAATGAAATCGTGGTCATGGACAATGAAGGCCACGAAATCTGGTCGGCCTACAACAACAACACCAACGACCTGTACGATTTCGGTTACCCCGCTTTGGCCGACCTCGATAACGATGGGGTGTCCGAAGTTATCTTTGGGAAGACCATTTATTCCGCGAATGGGGGCACGCTCGGAGAGGGACAATACGGCATCGGTTGTGTGCCCAATGAAAGCGGATACTTAATGGAAGGGAGCGCCCCGGTGCCGGCGGATCTGGACGGCGACGGGGAGCTCGAAGTGGTGGTCGGCAATGCGGCCTACCGCATCGATGGTTCGGCGAAATACTACAATGGCGGCGAAGATGGCGCCGTGGCGGTCGCCGACTTTGATTTGGATGGGCTGCCGGAAATCGTGGCGGTCGGTGGAAACCGCGTTTGGACGATGGAATCGGACATGACGCCGACCGGTTGGGAAGACACCTTTTCGGGGGCGAACTACCTCGGCATTCCCGCGATCGATGATCTGGATGGCGACGGTGAGCCCGATTTTGTGACCGCCGGCGCAGGGATGATGCGAGCGTATCACTGGGATGGAACCCTGATTTGGCAGCAAACCATTCAGGACTACTCGGGCGCTGCCGGTCCGTCTCTGTTCGATTTCGAGCGCGATGGCTACCCTGAGGTGGTGTTCGCAGATGAGTCTTCGATCCGTGTGTTTGACGGGTTTGATGGCACGGTCAAGATGGCGTCGGACGATCACCAGTCCGGCACCGGGTTTGAGTGCCCGATCATCGGCGATTTCGACAACGACGGCGAGGCAGAGATCGCGTTACAACATAGCTATGGGACGTATGGCCTGACCGTATTCGGCGATTTGGACCACAGTTGGGGCCCGTCGCGTACGACCTGGAATCAGCACGCGTACAGCATCACCAACGTCAACGAAGACCTCTCGATTCCGAGCGATCAAGAGCCAAACTGGGAGACCTACAACAACTTCCGGTCGGCCGATGCGGGTCTCCCGCCAGCGGAATGGCGGGATGTGGTTCCCGAGTTGGTGGAAAGCTGTGTGACCGAATGTCCCGACACCTTGGGCTTGATGGTTCGCGTGTGGAACCAGGGCACCGCAGAGGTGCCCGCTGGCGTTCCTGTGGTGGTTCGTGCGGGCGAGGACGGTGCGATCGTCGCCGAGGGCACCGTGCCGGATCCGATCGCCTCTGGGCAGTCTTCCGAGGGCCTGGAGCTGGTGTTTGCGGTGGCCGACCTGGGTGGCGCGCAGCCGGTGGTCGAGGTGGACCGATCGTCCTCCGGAAACCAGGTGGTGATCGGCGAGTGCGATGAGGACAACAACCGGTTGTTTGCCGATTCTTGCCCGTAGATATGATAGCTTTTGACATTGGCTCGCCAAGACCGGCTCGGGTACGGCGTTTTCCTGAATCCAGGCGAGTGGTCGACGTTGACCGCTAGGTCGAATCCCAGGAAAGCGCTAGTCTCGTACTGGGGTGCCGCGTGGAGCTGGTGGGGCTGATCGTCGCCTTTCTTGCGGTCAGCTACGCCGCGGTTCACGGCGTAGAACGGGGGATCGCCTGGTGGTCGGATCACCACCGCGCGATCGCTCCGCCGACGGTCAAGCAAATGACGCATTCGCGGGGCAGGGTGACGGTCGGGCGCGGCATGAGTGGCCTTCAGGTTCCGTTTACGGAAATCGAGGTCGAACTTCCGAATACGCGACTGACGATCGGTCGCCCGACGACGCTCTTGCACCGCGTGTACGTCGGAGATCCGTTCTTCGACGGCGAGGTTGCGGTGAACGGCGAAGGGGCCCAGGTGTTTGGCGCACTGTCGGCCGACGTTCGATCCACGCTGAGAGAGCTGAATGCGGGGCGCTTAGCGTTCTATCAGGCGGGCGGGGTGTGGCGCCTCCGCGTGTCCGGTCGGCTGGGGGATTCGGCGGTGGCGCAGATTGTGGCGGCGATCGATCGGGTCCAGTCCGAATTTGAGCGTGCGGGACCTGAGAGCTTGGCGAAGATCGCCCTGAACGACCCCGTTCCGGAAGTTCGCCGCCGCGCGTTGAAAGAGGTGAAAGACCCGGAAGTGTTATTGCAGGCGACGAACGACCGTTCTGCTGTGGTTCGAATTCAGGCATGGATTTCACTTCGATCCGCACAACTGCTTCAGGTTCCGGACGGTGAGCTGCGAGAGTTTGCGGCGTTGGCGCCTGATGAATTGGCGTTGGTGTTGGAAGAGCTTGGCGCCGAGCGCGCTTTGATTGGCTTGCTGGCTTGGAGAGACCATGTCGCTTTCGTCCAAGCTTTGGGGCGAATCGGGGGCATGGAGGCGTTGGACGCTTTGGCGGCGGTTCCCTCTGCAGAAAGCAAGGTGGCAGCTGCGCAAATACGCGCTCGTCGTGACACGCACCGTGGAGAAATCACATTGATTTCTTCCGATGAGAGCGGGAGGGTGAGCATTTCTGCAAACGGGCAACTTTCGCTAGCTACTGTAAACACGCAGGAACAACGCTGATTCCCTGCGATTACACCCAAATTTAACCGCAACGAAAATCCGGTTGCGGTACACCGCGGCGGGGGTGCCCAATGTGGACCGCGGTTTGGTTGATGGTGGGTTGTGCGGGAGCGCCGCTGGATTCCGGAGAAACCGATCTGCAGGACTCGGAGGTTCAGGAGACCGACGTCGAGTCGCAAACGGTGTCCGGGGATCGCTTTGTAGAGGATCTCCGAGCGGAGTTGGCCGATTGGTATGTGGTTCACGAGGCGGATGTCGCGAATTCCGGAGCGCAAACCCTGGAAGACGCTCAGGCTGCGGTGACCGTGGACACGGTGTTGGACGTCCCCGGTGAGCAGGAAGATCCCTTTGGTTATGATCTTTCGACCCACACGGTGTATGCGCATCCGGACGTGGTGTGGCCAGGATCGGACATTGTCTGGTTTGGAGCGTATCTGAACAGCGATGGCAGTCTGGTTGAGATCGTCAGCTTCAACTGATCGTCAACCACTTTACCATCGGTCGAGGGACACCAGATAGGCCGCGCCCAAGCCACCTTCGGCATACGGCGCGCCGATCCAGACGTCCGGAATGCCGTCGCCGCTGGCGTCTCCGGGGGCGGCCACCGCTTGGCCCGCGAGATCGCCCGGTGCTCCGGTAAGATAGGGGGAGTCCTGCAAATTCCAGGTTCCTTCGGCAATGGGTCCGTTGAGCACATAGACGGCGCCGGCTTGTTCGAACGCCCAAGGGGCTCCGATCACCAGGCCCTCCGGGCCATCGTTGGCTTCGAGTGTGGTAAACGACCAGGTGGCCCGATCGCCAGGATGGGCGGACTGAATGATGGTGCGGGCGCCACTGCGAAAGCGCTCGGTGGGCACGAAATCGGTGAAAATCCACAACTCTTCTGGGGAAGAGCCGTTTTTGGAGAGGATGACATCCTCGCGCCCGTCGCCGTCGATGTCGCCCTTGCCGAGGGGTTCGCCGAGATAACCGCCGGTCACATCGCCAAAATAGCGAGCGTCCGCGTCGGCGAAGGAGTAGTTTCCGGAAAGTGGGCCGAGAAACACCCCCACCATGCCCGCATCGACGCCCAAGGCATCGCTGCCGCCCGCGCTGATCAACAGATCCGACAGGCCGTCGCCGTCGAAATCGCCGCCGGAAACGGAACCTCCGGTGGCGACGCCCACCACGGCTCCGTGGCGCTGGCCGACCCCTTCGATCCGCGCGTCCGCGTCGGCGAGAAGATGGGATCCGGCGACCAGCGGTCCTCGAATCAGGTAGGCCGCACCAGCAGAATCCCCGCCTACATCGCTGCCAGGCGCGCCGACCACCCAATCGGGCTCGCCGTCGCCATCGACATCACCGACCGTCGCGAAAGAGACGCCGGCTCCGTCCAAATCCAACTCGCCAACCCATTGGCTCACCTGATCGCCCGAAATCAGGGTCACCGCTCCCCGATCGAGGCCGCCGCCATCAAAACCGATCGCGGAATACCCATATTCGGCAAGCCCGTCGCCGTTGAGATCGCCCATCCCCACCGTGTTTTGGCCCAGAAAGTCGCCGGTTGCGCCCACGATGCAGTCCGCGTCCTCAAAACTCAAAGCGCCTTGAACCGGCGCAAGCCACAGACAACCTTGGTTTCCGGTGGAGCTTCCCAGCAGGAGGTCGCCCGCGCCGTCCCCGTCGACATCGCCGGCCGCGCCGACCGACCAGCCGATGTTCAGGAATTCGGCGCCGACCACCGATGCGGAGGCTTCTTCGGCGAGCGTGGCCGCTTCTGGCGGATCGGTGTCCGTCCCGGAGTCGGGCGGGTCGGAGTCGGAACCGGAACACGCGAGGAGCAGCCACCACATGGAGGCAAGATAGCGGGTCGTTGTGCGAGCGGCAGGCGGAAAATGCGAAATAGTAAACCTGTTTACTACTTGCGGGATCGGTGGGCGTTCAGCTAGAGTGCCGAGGGAGGCGCCGATGTGGTGGCTGGCGCTGTTGGCGTGCACATCCGATCCGGTGGAAACGGACGATACGACGGTGATTGGCGCCTATTCCGTGGACGTGCGCACCGATCCGGAACAGCCGATCGCCGGCGAAACGACGGAAGTCTGGCTGACCGTCAACGGCCCCGACGGCGAACCGGTTCCGGACCTGCAGCAGACGCACGAACGCATGATCCACACCTTCGCCATTTCGAAGGATCTGGCTTGGTTTAGTCACCCGCACCAGGAGGATTTTGAGCCGGTGACGGGGGAGGATCTGCAAAACGCGACTTTCCACTTTCCACTGGAGTTTCCGGCGGGTGGGGACGCGTTTCTCGCGTTCAATTTTGCACACCGAAATGAATACCTGCGGTCGGCGGCCTGGCTCAACATTACGGGAGAACCAGCGCAGCTGGACGCGCCGCTGTTCGATTTCGCGACGACCACCCAAGAGGTGGAGGGGTTGACCATCACGTGGGTGTGGGATGATCAGAAGGGGGCGGGTGAACAATCCGTTTGGCACCTGGAGATTCTGGAGGGTGATCAGCCGGTGACCGACATCGGACTGTGGTTGGCCAGCGATGGGCACATTGCCGTGGTGTCTGAGGACCTCGCCTCCGTGGGCCACACCCATGCTTATGTGCCAGGAATGGAGGACGTACCTCCGGGTCACGAAATGCCTCATACCTACGATGGGCCGGAGTTGCCGTTTCGATATGTGTTTCCGACCGCCGGGTCCTATAGGGTGTGGACGCAATTTGCGCGCACCGGCCAGGACCCTGTCACGGTGGCCTTCGACATTCAAGTGCCATAAGCGGGGAATATGCTGCTGAATCTTTGCATGAGTTGGGCGCTTGCGGGCACGCCTGTGGACCTGAGCACCGCCGATCCCACCGTTTGGACGCCGTGGATGGAAGAGCGTCGGACGGCAGCCAAGGCGGGAGCGCCGGAAGTGGTGCGGATCCCGGTGACTTTTCACGGTCCCTACGGCTGCGTGTGCCCCAAAGCGTATGTGGGAACCTCCCTCGATCGGGCGTTTACCGACACTGGCCAGCAGTGGCTCTCAGTCACCGGCATGCCGGTGCCCACGGACAACCGGTTGGACGAGGTGTATTTGGTGGAGGGCCACTTCACCGGCGATTTTGTGGCCGAAGACCTTCGCAATCCGGATGGCGAACCCGCAGAATGGTTGTAGTCGTTGGAAGCGTTCGTCGTGGAGCGCTTTCGCGCGATGGAGCCCACCGGGCCGGCGTTGGCCGAGGTGATTCTCACCGGCGCCGAAGCCAAAGTCCCGGTCGATCTTCTGAAAGATGAGCGCCGGTTTTTGGTGATGGCGGGCAGCTTTGGACGTGGAGATCCTTTGGCGCACGAATCGGTGGAGCGCCTAAAGAAAGCCGGTTTTTCGGAGGCGGAGTCCTTTGACAGTCGCCGGGCGGCGTCGCTGTTTTCGGGATTTGAGGTGGTGGTGGCCGGTCGGTATGCGACCGAGGCGGAAGCGAAAGCCCTGATCAAACGTGTGCAGAAGGTCGTTCCCGACGCGCATGTCTTGCAGGGCTGGTAGTCAACTACTTTACGATTTTTCGGGCGGCGTGCAGGGCGGGTGGCGGCCCGAGGCCCACTTCTTGGTCGGCGGGCACCTGATCGTGCTCGGAAACGAGACTTTCCACGATGTCGGGCCAGTGTTCTACGCCGCATTCGCGGAGCACGAGGCCAGCGATCGAGGCCGCCCCGGCGAATTCCTCCGAAAGCACGTGAAGTCCGGGGGCGCGCTCGAAGCCTTCTTCGCGCAAAAACCGCGTTCGCAGAATGATCGGTAGATCGGGCCGGATTTCACGGGCGGTGTGGGCCGCAAACCGCGACGCTTCGATGTTGGAGGTCACCAAACACAGTGCGCGGGCTTGTTTGACGCCGGCATGCTCCAAAACTTCGTGAGCGGTGACATCGCCGTACACCACCCGGCGGCCGCGTTGGCGCTCCCGATCGACGGTGTTCGGATTGAGCTCGATGATCACCACGTCCACGCCTGCGGACTCTAGGGCTGAAACCACCGCTCGACCGCCCACTCCCAGGCCCGCGATGATCACGTGGTTTTTCAGCTCGTTGAAGTCCACGCCCTCCGGCGCGTTGACCTGGCGATCGAGCATCCTTTCCAGCGGACGGAGCGCGCGAGAACCGGCGAGCAGCCGCGGGGAGAGGGCGACCGCGATCGGAGCGGCGGCGATCGACAACAGGCTGGCTGCGAGGAACAACCTGGACTCTTCCGAGGTGAGCAGGTGATGTTGGGAAGCGTGTCCGGCGAGAACGAACGAAAATTCGCCCACTTGGGCCAGGGCTGCTCCGGCGAGCGCGGCCACCCGGACCGGAAACCGCAGGACCAAGCCAGCAATGCCCGCCATGGCAAACTTGCCGAACACGATCAATCCAAACAGGCTGCCGACCGCAAGTGGGCGTTCGACGATGAGATGGACGTCGAGCAACATGCCGATGGTGACGAAAAACACGCACATCATCACCGCGCGGATCGGCAACACTTCGGCGAGCGCCTGATGGGAGTACTCAGTATCGGCGAGCACAATGCCGGCGAGAAAGGCCCCTAATGCGAGCGACAGACCGGTGAGGGAAGTCACCCAAGCGGTGACGCCGGCGACCGCGAGCACGGCCAATAGGAACATCTCCCGGTTGCGGCTTCGGGCGACCAATTTGAGGAGTTTCGGCATCACCTGCTGCGAAAGAACGATGGTCAGGCCGACAATCACCACCGCCTTCAGAAACACGAGCCCCACCCCGGCGAGATCGCCGCCGTCCCCACCGAGCACGGGAAGCAGCAGCATCATCGGAACGACGCAGAGATCCTGGAAGATCAACACGCCGATCACCAGCCGTCCGTGCGCGGCTTTGGATTCACCGCGGGCATCGAGCAGGCGAAGCACCACCGCGGTGGACGAGAGTGAAACCAAAAACCCCCAGACTAAGGCGGCTTTCCACTCATACCCAAAGGCGGTGGCGACCCCGAAGGAGGCCGCGATCGTTCCGAATACCTGCACGCTGCCGGCGATCAATACGGCTTTCCAAGAGCGCTTCAGCTCCGAAAGCGAAAACTCTAGGCCGACGGTGAACAACAGCAGCACCACGCCAATTTCGGCGACCAACTGAAGTTCTTTGCCGTCCTTCACCCAGCCGAGACCCGGAGGGCCCAAGAGCGCTCCCGCGGCCACATAGGCGAGTACAGGGGGAAGGCGGATTTTTGCCAGTAACATCGCCAAAACGACGGCTACGGTAAAAATGAGCGCCAGATCTGTGAAGATCTGCAGTTCGTGCATGTACAAACTCCAAAACCGCGGTCGTTCCATAAAGGGGGTGCGACCGAAAGGGGAGGGCTGAGCGCCCGGGTTCCGGATTGTACAACGGGAGGGGCGGCCTCGGGCAAGTAGGGGCGCATTTTGCTCTGAAAGTCGCTGAACCGGGCTAGTACATCCAGCCCAGACCGAGCGTCCAGGCGATTTCATCGTCTCCGCGCTGGCGATCGCGAAGTTGAACATCCGCTTTCACCGATGCTTGTCGGATGGGGCGCCACACCAGACCAAAGGTGCCCTCCTGGATGTTGAGGGTGGGATCCCGCTCAAATCCGTCCGGAACGGCAGAATGCGTGTCGTAGGTTTCCAGCCGCGCAAAGGTGAGCAACTCTTGTTCCGATTTGGTAAACCGCTTGACTACTTCAACGCCGACCTCGACATACCCGCCCCAAATTCGAGAGGGCACTGCACCGGTGGGGTCGTCAGGAAAATAAGGGCTTCCATCTTCCCTTCGCGCAGCCATCAGCACATTGGCTTCCGGAAACCAAAATCCGGTGGCGACCGCGCGGGCTTCGATCCCAAACCGGTCGAATTCCGCATCGAGTTCGGCGCCGTATAGGGGCAGGAACAGATCCAGCTCCTCGCCCTCTTCATTGTAGAAATCGGCATTTCCAGCGAGATCGCTGATGTATCCGGAGCCGCCAAACACGAGGCCCAAGGTGGGTTCGACCTGCGCCCGGCCGCTGACGGCCCAGCCGTCGGCGGGAGCGCGCGATCCAAGGGTCTTTCCAGGAGCGAACCCGGCGGGGCCGATCTCCAACGGATCGAAGGTGGTGGTGGCGGCGATCTGCCATTTGGCAGGTCCGACTTCGCCAAATGCGGAGATCCCCAGGTCGCGCCAAGTGGTGGGAATGATCTTTTGATCGGTAGACGGACGCTCCACTCCCAAAAACGTGGGTGGTTCATGCTTTTGGTTGATGATCCCAAAGGGAATCAGTAGCAGCCCGCCGCGCACCCCGATCGCGGGGTGGGGGGCGTATTCCAGGTAGGCCTGCTCGATTTCGACGGATCCAAGGCAACCATCACAGGCGATCGCATTTTCCCATTCCGCTTCGGCGGTGAACGACAGGGTGTCGTTGGCGCCGGGCAGCCGTTGGTAAAGGGCGATGACGAATCGCCTTAGGGTAGCCGTCCCCCGATAACTGTCATCCGGGCCAGTTTTTCGCCAAGCGACATTCCCTTCCGCATAGCCGCCGACCACCGTGGAGCGGGGCTTTTCCACCTCCCCCTCGGGAGCGAGGGTAATTTGAGGGGACGCAAAAGCCATAGAGAACCAAAACATTCACGTGCTCACTGGAAAAATTGGAGCGGTCCGCTCTGAACGTAGTCGTTTCGCCAAGAGCCGTTGTGGCAGGCGTTGCAGTCGCCGGTGATCGCGTCCTCGGCGGAAGCGCCGTCGCCCAGCTGACATTCATAGCCGCTGCCGGACGGTGGCCCTTCTCCCCGCCATAAAATCGCTGGAACCTGATCTTCGTCGAGGACGAGCTCCAGCCATTCCCAGCCGGCGGCGCCTTGGGGGTTGTAGCCCCCGCCCCGTTTCACCGCGGCAGGGATCTCCCATTCTGTAGGATTATCGCCATTTCGTGCGACTTTGACCAAGATGGTACCGATTGGAAATTCCTCGTCTTCCACGCTCGGCAGCTGGTTGTAGTACACGGTGCGTGGACCTTCCAAATGCCCCTCACCAAGCGGCTCATCAGCGACGAACACCGACTCCCAGGACAAAAAGGACGCAAAGTCGCTTTGGAATGCCACGAACTCCTCCTCCCGCTGATCCGCGGGAAGATGGTCGAGGCAGCCCCAAAGCAGACTAAAGAGCAACGGAAATGTCCAGGAGCGCTGCGGCTGCGGCCATGCGTTCTACCAGCGAGCCCTCGATGGCGGGGTCGCTTTCAGCCTGGACCAACGTCCACAATTGGCCGTACTCGGTCGCCAAATGCTCGTCGGTGGGCGCGTCCGCATTCCATCCTTCCGGAACCAGGGGGATCCCGTCGCCGTCGAAAGCGTCGTAGGCATCGGCAACGCGGGCAAAACCTTCGCGAATGTCGGCATCGACGACTTCGCCGCCGTCCTGCTCCAACAACCAGTGGCTGAACCCCTCGTACAAAGCCAAACCTCCGGCCAGGTTGGCCCGCATGTCGGCGAGGGTGTGCTGCGCATACCGAGATTCATCCTCACCTGTGGAGGCGAGCGACACCTTTTCGACCTGTTCGGCCATCGAGCCGACCACGCCATCGTAGGCGGCGGCGGGATCGAGGGCGAGAGGTTCAAACTGGGTTTGCATGAGCTGTACGTCGTCGACCAGGCGCTGCACGAGCCCGTTTTTGAACGCGAGCGCTTCATCGTCCGTGCTGGGGAATGCCGCGGCCGTGTAGTTGGGAAGCTCGGACTCGAAATCCACCACATAGGAGGGGTGAGCGTCGGCCCACAAAATGCGTTCGATTCCGTGCACGCCGGTGACGCCTTCCCCGTCGAACAGGTCGGGATCGGCCGCCTCTTCAATGAAACCGTCGTAGCGTTCGTCGGTGGAGGCATCCAATTCCGGGAATAAAACGGCGATCGCTCCTTCAATGCGTTCATAGGCGCTGCGTGCGTCCTTCCACGCGGACTTCATTTCGGTGGTTTCGTCGGCATCCCAAGCGATTTCTGGAGCGGCGGTCTGAATGGCTTCGGACGCATCGTACAGGTTGACCAAGTCCGCATCGACCACGTCTTTTACGGCGAGGATCGCTTGTTCTTCGCCGCTCAGGTCGGTGTCTTCCAGCTGATTGTTGTCGTTGGTGCAGGCGCCGAGGGTGAGAAACAGAAGGGCTAAGTTGGTTTTCATGGGTACTCCAATCACAAGGATTCAACGTAGGTCAACAGTTGGTCGCGTTCGGCCACAGAAAGGCCCTCAAAGGCGTCGATCGACGCATTGGCTTCCGATCCGGGCCCTGCATGGTGAAGGATGGCTTCTTCCACGGTTTCCGCGCGTCCGTCGTGCAAGAAGTTCGGAAGAAAACGGAGCCCAATCAAAGGTGCCGTTTTGAATTCGGTTTCCGAGGCATCGCCCTCCACCAACCCATCGGACATCGCCTGTCCGAGGTCGTGTAGCAGAAGGTCGGTGAACAGATAGGGATCTAAGCCTGCAAGTTGCGGAACTGGATAGTCGTCGCGGGTGGGCAACGTGGGGACGTGACAGTCCGCACATCCCGCCGAAACAAAGAGAGGATCGACGTCGATGAACTCCCGGGTGGGGATCGCCAAGAAGCGAACATAGTCGGACACCACTTGGACCATCTCGTCGTCGATATCCACCCCTGCGAGCAGATCGTCGGTGAGTCCGTCGGGGTTGGGGAGTTCATCGGGGCGGGTCGGGCTGGTGATCGACATGTCGCCCAAGAAGGCGTCGGCGGTGAACGCTTGAACGGTGGAAATCCGCGCCTTTACGCCAAAACGACCGATGCTGTCATCCTCCAGGCGATGGATGCGTCCGGAAAGACCCAGTTCCGCTTGTTGGTCTTCCAACGCCTCGATCGCCGCGTCATCGACGGCATCGACATACCCGCGGCCGAACACCGGAGGGCCGAAACGCTGGGTCACGAGGAGATTATCGACACCTTCGGGCGGAACCAACGGGGTGACCGCGTCCGCGGCCACCTGCGGACGGGAGGTAAAACCCCAGGGGAGCGCGGATTGGTCTTCGGCGGCAGAAAATCCGTTGTCGGCGAGAACCACCATCTTGGTGACCGCCCCCGGACCGCGGCCGTCGTCTGTGTGGCACGACGCGCAGGAATGCCGGATGTAGTTGGGTCCAAGGCCATTCGACTCACGGAACACCTGCTCGAATCGAATGTCCCCGGCGTTGAATTGATCCATTTGTTCGGCGGTGAGGCCCTCGATCGGGGCATCGGAAGGGTCCAGACCTATCAATACCAAATCCGGCGTTGAAGTATCCGAATCGACCGGGGTCTGGCAGGCGAGGAACAGCAGTACCCACATGGGCCCTCCAATTGAAAACGATTATCATTTTCATTAGGCGGCGACAAACGGTGCTGAAGAGTTGGCGGTTTGGTATATAGCCTGGGTTAAACCTATATTTGTCCGCTGTCGCTAGGGGCGGCCGGAAGAAATTGGTTCAAGCTGCCGAGCCGAACGCGGTGATCCCTCAATCGAGGGTCTTCCATCGCGCTTAGAAATGCCGCGTGATTGGGGTGGTTTTGATCAAAAACCGCTTTGGACTGGTAGTCCCCCATTGTAAAGGTGCCCCAGTTGGTGAGCAGGTCAAACGAAATGGCGTTCGCGCCGACCTGAATTCCAAGATCGACAAAATCGCCCATCTCTGGGAAGTTTTCGTCCTGCACCACAAAGGCGATCATGAATTCGTTGATCTCACCCTTCTGCAAAAGGGTACCGATGAAGGCGAGGTTTTCGAGCATGGTCTCCCAGCGGGAGCCGCGACGCAGGGATTCGTGAGACGCTTTGGCGGCACCGTCCATCGATACCCGGATGCAGGTGACCTTTCCCTTTAGATTGGGGAATTTCTCCCATTCTTTGGGTGTGAGCAGCATGCCATTGGTGCTGAGGATCACCGTGAGGTTGGGGCAGGTGTCGTCGCTGATCCAAGCGAGGATCTTGCGAAAGGTCCGCGATGCGAGCGGATCCCCGGAGCCGGTGATCACCACGGCTTCCGCGGTCGAGAGGAGCGGAAAAACGCTCCGTTGTGTCATTTCATCCAGTTTGGAACGGACTTCATCGTTGGAGGTGATGATGTCGGTCCGGCAGCTGGGGCACGACAAATTGCAGTGGCGGTCGTAGGCCAGGTTGAGGTGCTTCGGTGGTGATGGGTTGATCCCCGTATTTTCGGTGATCACCCGCTGCCACCAGGGGTCCTTTTCGAGCTGGTCGCGCGGGGTGAGACGGCCGCCGTGCAGGTTGTGGCAGGCGTTCTTGTTGCAGAAGCGGTACGAACCATCGAGGATCGAGCGCCGGATCGCCGCGGCGTCTTCGGAGTTCCAGACCTCGTCGTGATGCGATTTCGCGAGGTTACCAGCGGATTTCTTCACCCAACTGGCGCAACACAGATGTGCTGAGGTGTCGAGAATGTCGAGTTGCTGAAAAGGCACCTCGCAAATGAAGTCTTCGAGGCGCAGGGTGTGGTTGGAGGGCTCCAACAACTTGCGCACATAGAACGAAAACCCTGCGATATAGGCGCTTTGGCTATATTTGACCATCAGTCGGTCGGTGGCGAGGCTGAGCTCTTCGAGCGACAAACGACCCGCGCGGTACCCAAAAAGCAGTGCGGCCGGCAGAATCGGGTCGGTGATCGCGCGAGATACGAGGACTTGATCGACTTGTTGGCACAGTCGACCGGAACAACTCTCGATTTGGGCCCATAACTCGGGCACGTCGTAGCCGTTCATCCAGCCAGATCGACACATGGAAACGGTGATTTCGATGAGGTCGGCGGTCAGATCGGCGGTGGCGGTGTCCAAAGTGCTCAGAACCACATGCAGGCGGACTCGGAAACGTAGGTGGAAACCCCTCCTTCGTCCGTGCCGTGCCCTAACACTTCATTGCTTTCCATGTAGTAGGTGGTCTCGCTGCCGTTGACGTCGACGTTGTAAACCACGTCGAACTCTTCGTTTCCTGTGACGGTGTCATTTTGCAGCGCGGCGAGGCAGTTCGAGGTGGGCGCATCGAATTCGGCGTGAAGGGTGAGGCTGTATTCGCAGGAACCGCACCCCGCAGGGTCTCCCTTGGTTCCGGTCATGGTCCAGACGATCTGGCAATCGCCGGCGTCGGGTTCTTCGGCAACCCAGCTGTCGTTGGCAAACAGAACCTCGGCTTCATAGCCGGTGACTTCGGTTCCATTGATCGCGAATTCGCCAACCCAAAAACGTTGGGCGCCGGGGATCGCGTATTCGGTGTCGTCTTCTTCATCGTAAAAAGTCTCACAAGAGCCGTCTTCTTCGACATTGAAATTGTCGGTCAGATCGGTGTCGGGATCCACATTTCCGGCAGGAGCATCGCTGTCTTCGCCGCCGCCAGCACACCCTACCAAAAGCATGGGAATGAGGGTCCATCGCAACATCGTTCCTCCAGCGCCGACTCGCCTTGGTCGTTCCGGAAGGATACCGCACCGGAGTCTATGGCGGTGCGGGATTCTTTGTCTGTAGGGAAGGAGGCGCAATGAGCAATGTGTGGGCACCAGGGCAGGGAAGTGCGGCGCGCGAGCTGCCCGGCGGGTTTGCGGTCGCGGGCGAGGTGATCAGCGACATTCTCAAGAACTTGGGCGGGTATTTGCTCGCCGGTTTGGGGATGTTTGTGGGGCTGCTTCCGATCGTGATGGTGATTTTGGTGATCGTGTATCTGCCGATTTTGGGGGCCGTGTTTGCGATCGACTCCGTGGGAGAAGATCTGGCGAGCATCATCATTTTGGCGGCAGGGGCGTTCGCAGTGGTGGCGATGTTGGTGCTCGGTGCGGCGGTGATTGCGCCGCTGCAGGCGAGCTTGATGCGCGCGGTGTGGGCCTACCAGACGCGCGGGGAACCTTTGACCTTTGGGTCTGCCTTTTCCACGGTGCGTGAGGACTATTCGCGGGTCGCGTTGGCGTATTTGGCGTTGCAGGGGGCCACATTGGTGGGCATCCTGCTCTGCTATGTTCCAGGCTTGATCGCCATGTTTTTACTGCACTGGGTGACGCCGGCGGTGGTTATCCATAAGCGCAGCGTCGGGCAGGCGTTTGCCCAATCGGTGCAGCACGTCAAAGAACACCTCGGCTGGACGGTCGGCGTGGTGTTGGTCGGGGTTCTGATCACCGTGGTGTGCAGCTATGTGCCAGTTATCGGGTCTTTACTCGCGCAAACGCTGTATATGGCGTACGTGCTCAAGCTGTACCGTGCGGCATTCGGCGACGGACCTGAGCCCGAGGTGACGTAGTTTAGCGGCGGTCTGCTCGCGTGTTTAGAACTCGCGAGCCTGGACGCCGTTGATCGACGCTATGCGCTTGCGCCGTGGACGGTGAGGGCTTTGGCATCCAAGTGGTCAACCAGCCATTGAGCAAGAGTGAGCGCCTCTTCTGGGGAGGAGACCACCGGTGTGGGCAGGTGCACATGGGGGTCGATGTCGATCACCACCGCCTGTTCATCTTCCGGGGCGTTGCGGCGCACGGGTGGTCTGGCCGGGTGGTATCCCCCGCGATCCGAACCTGCCGTGCCCCAATCGACCCGCGAAACGTTGCGTTCGGACGTAGGAAAATATGGTCGCGTAAAAGGTGCGAACATCAGAAACCTCTCAACATAGAACGCCCCGCTTATCGGATCGGAACCAAAAAAGGTTTAGGGGGTCCACCACATCGGTTGTGATTATGCAAGTGGGGCAGCGCAGCGTTCTGAGAGGGGCGCTGGGGCCCGCGCCGGAGGCGGAATGTGGTGGATGTGGATGCTCGTGTTTGGCTGCGACGAGGGACTTCGGTTGTCGGAGGCCCAGCGCGCGGAGGTAGAGCAGATTAAAGCTACGGTTTTAGCAGATGCGGAACCGTTGGAGCAGGCTCGTCGAAAAGCGCTGGAAGAAGCCTCAAACCTGGGGCCTCGGCCGGACCTGGGAAGTTGTGCCGTCGCTCCGCGCGAGCCCGTGGTGGAAGACATCGGCTCGTTTACGGATCGAGGCGTCAATTTTCAGCTGTCCACGGTGCCGATCAATGTGGTGAAAGCCGAGGATGTATCGAAGGTGGAGGGCCCCCGGTACAACCGCCTGACCACTGGCATCGTGAACTACGTCGACAGTATGATTTTCACCGGGTACCGCGCGAAGGATGAAGCCACCATCGAGAAAGAGTTGGAACGAGCCCGAAAATTGGTCAAGCCGGAATGGCTGAACATCGATGCGACGCTGGTGATCGACGCTTACAAACCCCCAGTGACCGAGGGCACGACCTTCGAAACGGCGGCGCTCAAAGGCCGGTTCTATGTGTACGATTACGAAAAACAGGCGATCGTGTGCACGGCGGAAATTCGCGCCGAAAACTCGGACAATGTCGGTGTGCACATGCATTTGGGGGAGGACAGCAAGCCCACGGGTGCGGTGTCCGATCTGCAGCGGGACCTGTACCGACAGGGGGTGATCGCGGGGATTCGGGCGCTTTCGCCTGCGGGTCCGCGGTTGATCGACCTCAATGCGATCAGCGTGGTCCCTTGACCAAGTACAGCTGACGATTGCGGACGAAGCGGGGTTCTCCGTCGCTGGCGGATACGGGCAAATCTCGGACCAATTGATCCGGATCCGCCACTAGAAAGCTGTCGTTGGGAATGGTTTCGCCGTACCCAATGCGAACGTGGGGGCCGATACGCGCGCGATGGCCGATGCAAGCTCCTAAAAACCGAACCCCGGAAGAAACTCGCTCGCCTCGGTGTTGGGTTTTGATCGGGCCTCCGAAGGAGAGATCGTAGATCGTGACCCCGGCGGCAATGAAGCTCTCCCGTCCAAAAACGCTGATTTGGTGTCCAACTCCGGCGGACACAAAGGCGTGCGGCAGCAACAGGCACAGGAAGATGTTGGCTTGCGGAGCCACAATGCTGCGTTCGTGAATCACCGAATTGGTGACGCGGACCTGATCGCCGATTTGAACGCCGTTTCCGATCCAGGAGTGGCGGATCACCACTCCTGCGCCAACGGTCACATCATCACCAAGGATGGAGGCCTCGATCACCGCGGTGGGATGGATCTTGCACCCTTTGCCATGTTCGGTGACCGCAGCTTCCAGCTTGGCTGGGTGGATCGACTTGGCTCGCCAGAAGATCTTTAGGGCAAAGCCAATCTTCCGAAGGACAGACGCTTCGATGTGTTCGCGTTTGTGAAGAGCGAAGCTAAGCAGCGCCAACTGATTAACTTGCATCAAATGCGCCCAATGGCGGATAGTGTGCGCCATGGCTGCGGTCACCGGAAACGGTCGATCCGCGACCCCCGCAAAGGCGGGATGGCTTAGGGGGAGGGTGTGTTCGACCAGCTGTTGATCGACGGTGATCGGCGGCAGAGAAGCGAGATCATCCAGCGTTGCACCCGAGGGAAGCAGCGCCAACGGAAGGCGCCCCTCTGCGTCGAGATCCTGCAGACTTTCGGTGTGCTGGCGATACACCCCGTCGACCGCGAGTTGTCCCCCGGTCGGAGGGCAGGTCGCCAGGAACTTTCGCAGCAAGGTGGGGGTGAACCAGAGATCGTCACCAATCCAGAGCCAGGGTTGATCCTTTGGGATGG
>SYKL01000044.1 GCA_005797785.1 Pseudomonadota bacterium
ATCGACAACATCCCCACTAACGGCGCGCTGAGCTATTTGGTGGTGGTTGGCGATGATTGGACGGACAAACAGGTGGCCGTCGACGCCGGATATCTCAATCCCACTTATTCTGCGGCCTGCAATCTGTGCGGAAATGACGTCGCATTGCTCAAACTCTCCGATCCGCTCGATGATGTGACCCCCATGGGGATTTCCGTCGACCCGAACGACATCACCGAAGGCGACTCGCTGATCTATGTTGGCTTTGGAGCCACCGAAGCGGAAGAGTTCAACAAACGAATTCTGAAACGGAAGATCAACCTGCCCACCACCTTTGTGATGGACGAACTGGTGTTCGGAGAAGACCCCAGCGGCGTTAAAGGCGCTTGTTTCGGCGACTCTGGCGGCGCGGTCCTGAAAAAATTCGCCGACGGCTACCGGCTCGTCGGGGTGATGTCCTATGTCGAAAACGATGACTGCAGCGGCGAAGTGGCCTCCGGCCGACCGGTGTCCCAGCTTGAGTGGATCCAGTCTTATGGCGTTCCCTACACCACAAGCGGGCTATCGGAGACTGAGACCACGCCGACCGGAGGCTGCGGTTGGTTGACGGGTCCGGGAGCTGCAAACCAACTAAAAATGGCTTCCCCTCTCGGATTGTTCTGGCTGGGTCGTCGCCGATCGGAAAAACACCGCCGGCGCAGTTCTGGAAAGTGATCGTCGCGGGTTTGGTGTGGCACGGTTAGTAGAAACGCCCATTTAACCCGGATGCCGATGCCCCCCAAACGGCGCCGATTCCGCTGGCTGCTCTGGCCCGCCGCCCTAGGCGGCGGCTCTGCATTGCTCGGGTTTATCGCACTCTATGCGTGGCTACGCAGCGACGACTTTCAGCGCCGCGCAGCTGGCGCCATTGAGTCGGTGATCGAGAGTCAAACCGGGGAACAAGCCACCCTTCGTGAGGTATCGGTATCGTTCTGGCCGTTGGGCGCTTCGGTCGGCGGTCTGCACCTCTGGGACACCGACGACGGCGAAACCATTGCTTCCGTGGAGGAAATTCACGCCTTCGTTGGCTGGAACAGCGGCCCCACCTTGGGGCAGGTGATCTTGGACTCGCCGGTGGTGCAGCTGCGCTTGGGCGACGACGGCAAACTAAAATCCTTCGACCATCGGCCTCCCGGACCTAAAAAGCCGCTCAAGAAAATCCCTTGGCAGTCGCTGGTGGTCACCGACGGCACCTTTCGATTGCAGTTCAAAGACGGCGAAGTGGCGGTTGAAGCGATCTCCGTTTCATCGGATGGAGGACCCGTTTCCGACGTTTCCGGGTCCCTGCAGGCGCAGATTCGGGATCTTTTGATCACCGACGACTTCCTCTGGGAGAAAGTAGAAATTGGGCCGGATCGCATCGTCATTCCGGACCTGAAACTGGATACCGCGCCCCTCGATTTGACCGGTTCGCTAACTTTTCCGCTCGAAGGCGATATTGACGCGCGCATCAAGGGTGAAGCGCTCTTACCAGAGTTGAATCCTCTCCTGGTTGCACCTCGCGAACTCCGCGGATCTACGCAATTTGATCTGGCCTTGCATGGTCCCTCCAAGGAGCCGGAAGCCGAACTTACCCTGGTCGGATCGGATCTTGGGTTCACCAATGTGGCCAAGACGGGCCGACTAATTCATCACGGATTCGGTGATATGCATGCTTCCATCCATGCAACAAAGGACGGAGCCACCATCGAAAAAGCGGTATTTCGTTGGGGTGAAGGCGACGTGGTCCTCACCGCAGAAATCTCAAAACGAGGAGAAGTCCAGAAGGGTCACATCGATGCAACGAATCTTTCGATGGCCCAAGTTTTACGTCAATTGGACGCTTTCCCCAATCCCTGGGTGGATTTCCGTTCCAATGCCACCGTCGATTTTGGAGGAACACTAAAGCCCTTCCATCTCGATGGACCCATGGATTTCGCTTTGCGTGACTTTAGGGTTGCAGGAGGCCCGATCGACGATCGAAAATCCGACCTCAAACTGGCGATCCCGTACGGTTCGATTGGTGGAAGATTCAGCGTTGAACCCCAGGAAGTCATTCTACGGGGCGATCGGATCACCGCTCCGCGGAGCCGGGCCAGGGCCACCGTGACCATCGGCACCCGGGTGGGGACACCGATCGACATTCGCGCCGATCTTTGGCAGGCCGACCTCGAGGATCTGCGCCCACTGGGCACCTCCGAACTCAAAGGAAAAGGGACTATTGAAGGTCGGATTTGGGGTGAGGCTGGCGCATTCCATTGCGTGGGGACCGGCGATCTCCGTTCGTTTGCGGTGACCGGACTCCCCTATGCAGACCACTTGGTGGCCGACATCTCCTCACCGGACATGAAACGCCTGATCATCGACAATGCGCGCGGGATCCGCGGCACTACTCAGTATGGGGGACGTCTAAACCTCGGTTTTCAACCACCGATGACCATGGATTTGGACATCATCATTCCGAACGGGAGGATTGAGGATGTTTTGGGCGTATTCATCGACTTACCCGGGTTCAAGGGCGGAATGGAGGGCACCCTCAATTTGACCGGTCCGATGTACGATCTGACTGGCGAAAGCCATCTGGTGCTTTCCAACGTTGACCTGTGGGGAGAGCAGTTCCCAAGCGGTAAAGCCGACGGTTACATGGATCAGGGGCTGTTCACCCTGGACGACCTGCGGCTCGAGCGCGATACAACCTCGGGTCTGGTGCTTCGGGGGGGTATCGATCGAAAATGGGCGTTGAACATGGAGTTGTACGGCGATGGACTGCGCCTGGAACGGCTCGACCACCTGATGGGCCGAAATGTGCCTATCACCGGAAACCTTTCGTTTGTGACCCGAATCGACAACACCTTGTTTGAGCCCGCACCCCACGGTCGAATCGCCGCCACCGACGTCCGATTTCGCGGCACCGCCTTAGAGGACTCGCGGGTCACTTTCGGAACCGAAGCGGGTGTCGCCCAATTTCACGGGGATCTACTGGGTAACAGCGTCGATGTTGACGGCTCCTTGGGTTTATGGAAGGATCAACCGTACGACATCACCGCTTCGTTCACCGAGTTCCCGGCCCATCTCGCTTGGCCGATCGCCGCCGATGGCCAACCGATCCTCGCTACCGTAGACGGAGATTTGGCGTTGTCGGGCAATTTCGGTGAGCATCCTTCGCCGGTCGATCTCGCCGCCAACGCGTCGGCGGTCAGAGTGTCATGGGGACGCCACGTGCTCACCAACCCCTCCCCCTGGCGTTATACCCAGAAAGGAACTGCATTTAACCTAGAGAACTTCGACCTCGCCGGCGGAATCAGTCAGTTTACCTTCGCGGCTGCAGGCGGCGATCAACCTCTGCAAGTCGCAGGTACTGGCAAAATCGATATGGATCTCCTCCGATTGATCGTTCCCGGCCTGGAACGTTCCGATGGCCTCGCCGCGGTTCAGGTGCGGGCGACGGGGCGACGGCCGCACGTTCAAGCGGAGGTGGATGTCGAACTCGACGGGGCGCTCATTCGGCACCGCGCATTTCCGGCGTCCATCGAGGATTTACGCGCCACGATCCGGGGATCCCGAGACGGGTACCAAATCCTCGAAGCGACCGCGGGGGTGGGCGGCGGAGAGGTGATGGCATCGGGCTCTCTTCGCGCAGAACGATGGATTCCCACCGATTTTCATCTGCGCGCCGACGCCACCGACAGCCAGATTCAGTGGATCGAAGATCTCCCGCCCGCGATCGGCGACGCCCACATCCAGTTGGATGGCCCTCCCAGCGCTCTTTTGCTCGCTGGCGACGTTCACATCGACGACATGACCTTTGCCGATCGCATCGACTGGGAAGACTGGCTGGTCGAATTCCAGGACCAACTTCTTGTTTCCTCCGTTCCGACCGAGGACGTCCCGCTGTTTAGCATTGACGTAGGGATTCATGCCGACCACACCATCCGCCTTCAAAACAACGTTGCTGAGGGCGAAGCGACCGCCTCCCTTCGGGTGATCGGCGACACCGTTCGGCCCGGGTTGGTGGGATCGGTCCGACTCCACGATACGATCGCCTTTCTTCAAGACCGCGAATTCCGCGTTCGAAGGGGTGACATCGTCTGGCGGGATCCCTGGACGTGGGATCCGGACCTCGACTTCGATTTGGTCACCGACATCGACAGCCAAAAGCGTCGCTTCCGGGTGAATTATCTCATTCGTGGCCCCTTTTCGAATTGGGGAACGGAAACCCGATCCGACCCGCCGTTGGCGCAAGCGGACATCAATGCGCTGTTATGGTTTGGCGCCACCGCCGAAGAGCTCGAAGAAATGGGGGAATTGCCCCAAGCCATCGGCCAAGGCGTCGCCGATCTGTTCATTGCGGACCTCTTTCTCACCAACCAAGCCGCCCAGGAGCTTCGTGGCGAACTTCCGAATCTTTTTGACCGATTCGATCTGGTCACCGGCGTAGATGCCCGAGGCGAATATTCGCCCGACCCGCGCCTGTTGGTCCAAAAGAAGATTCGATCCTTGCGGGACGCGGAGGTCACCTGGGAGATCGGCCTCACCCGAAGCGCCGAACAATTTGGGCGCATCGATCTTCCAATCACGCGAAATTGGTCGTTGTCCGGCTGGTATGCGAGCCGACAACGCGACCGCAACCTCCCCATCGGCGGCGCCTATGGCCTGGATCTCCGTGGTCGCTGGGGGATCGACTGATGTTCGACTTTCTCCTTTGGTTTAACCTTGCCCAAGCGGAGGAACCTGCGCCGTCGTTGGCCGGGGTGCCGATTCACTCCGTACAGATCGTGTCTCCAGGCGGTGGTGTCCCGGAAGAAAGCTTGGATCCCTTGCTTCGGTCCCGGCAGGGAGAACCTCTGAACCCGGTGTCGGTGCGATTGGATCTCACCACCCTGTTTCATGCGGGTGAATTTTCCGCTGTCGAAGCCCAGGTCGATCCCTGGGTCGCGTATGACGACGACGGAAATCCACGGCAAGCGGTGATTTTGAGCTATGTGGTCGTCCCGGCGCCGAGGATCGGCAAGCTCGACGTGAACGGCGATCGGCCAGGCCTCATAAAAAGCGCTGCTCGTAAGCAGAAGGACGACACCTTCTATCCCGAGGTGGACAGCGCCGGCCTAGAGCACGATCTCGCGCTTTGGTACCACAAACGTGGTTATCCAAGCGCCAAGGTGCAAGTGACCACCACGGTCATGGACGAAAAGCGCGGCCAGGTGGGCGACCGACTCGAAGTACACATCCATGCCGATCCTGGTCCCCCGCGCAGACTGAAGGAAGTCAAGTTTGTAGGTGAACTTCCGGTCCGTGCCTCTCGCCTCAAGCGGGTGGCCGCACGGGCAGGACTGCGCGAGGGGCGACCGTTTGCGCCGGAAGTCGTCGACGACGCCCAATTTGCGTTGCGACGGGATCTCGCCGCACCCGATCGCTGGTTCGGCCTTCAAAAGGGTGGATGGGTTAAAACCCGCGTCACCCCCGTTGTTTCTGGCTCCAACGAAGCGGGCTATACGGTACAATTCCACGTGGAATCGGGCCCCCGCTTGGCCCTCGACGTCGACGGACTATGGCCCCAACCGCAAGCCAAGGTTCGTGCTGCACTCTCCATCGACGAACGAACCCGGATCACCAAAGGCTTTTTGGAGTCCGCACCGGACCGAATGTCGAATTGGCTCCAGCGGCGCGGGTATTTGGAGAGCGAGGTTGCCGTCAACCTCGATTCCGGAGAGGTCACCGAAACCCTTCACGTAAAAGTGAAAAAAGGTCCAAAACATCATTTGTCGCCTATTTTTGGGAGGCGATGGCGCATTGACTTCGAAGGCAACACCGCCTTGGGAAATTCGGCGTTGCGCACCGTCATGGTACAAGCTTCCGAAGATGTACTTCGAAAAGGGTATTATACCGAACCAGAGCTTAAACACTCGTTAGAAGCGGCCCAACAGTATTACCGCGCCAAGGGGTACCCCGAGGCCCGGTTGGCATTGGCATCGATAAGCAAAAAGCCCCGTTTTTCTCTGTGGCGGATCCCCGGCCTTCGGCAATGGGGCGCGGCGATGGGGATCCTTCCCCCCGTCGACATTCGACTGACGATCTCCGTGATCGAAGGACCACAAACCCGTATGGCCGAATGCACCATCCAAGGTGCCGCCGCGAACGTCGATCTAGCCCCATCCTTGAAGGCCGCCGAACAGATGGCGTCGAGCGCTTACTCGCCGCAGACCTTGGACGCCCTCGCGAAGGAGATCGTTCGCGCACATCGCGCCAACGGTTATTTGGAGGCCGATGCTCGGGTGATCACCGATCGAACCGCCGAGGGCGAAATCCGCGCGATCATCGCGGTCGAGCCGGGCCCTCAGGTTCTGCTGAGAAGCAGTATCATCGCGGGCAATCATTACAGTAGAACGCCTTTTTTACGCAAGCAGCTCGACTTGGTGCTCGGCGCGCCAATCACCGAGCCCAAGCTCGACGAAATTCGAAAGAGTTTGTACGATCTAGGCATTTTCTCGAATGTTTCCACGGATCTCCTCGGCGACGGAGCTGCGCGCGATCTGGTGATCAGCGTCGATGAACGCTCCCGATGGGATTTTGAGATCGGTGGCGGTATCAGCACCGATCAAGGCCTTCGCGGTTTCGGAAGGATCTCGCGCGGAAATGTGTGGGGACGCGCCCACCGATGGGAGCTGTTCGGTCTGGTCGGTTTTGATTACCGAAGCGACTCTTTGACCGATTGGGGATTCGATATCGCTGACCCGGAGTGGCGGGCCGCCGCGACCTATACCGCACCTCACTTTCCACTGCGTTCGCAACGGCTGATCGTGGATGCCCTCCTCCGCGAGGAGATTCAAGAGCGCACCTGGAGAATGGCCCGTTCAGGGCTTGGCGTCGCACTGGAAACCCGCCTCGGGCCCACCACTCTGCGCGGGGGCGCTCGTCTGGAGGCGCGCCGGTTGATCGAAGTCGATCGCGGCGGGATCCTCCCGGGGGAGCCTTGGGCGAAGCTCCTCTCTTCCGACTCGCTCCCCACACCTTGGCGAGATCAGGCTTCGGTTCAGCTGTTTCTCCTTCACGATCGCCGCGACAATCCAGTCGCGCCCAGCAAGGGGCTGATGTTCTCGGTATTGGCGGAGCTGGATCCTGGATTGAAGCTCTTTCCCGAGGGCGACCTCGATCCGGTCACCTTCGCAAAAACGGAGGTTCGCGCCACAGGGTTTGTTCCCATGGGGCCCGTTTCGGCTCGATTTTCCGGCGAAGGGTCGTACGCACATGTGTTTGGGGATGGCGTTATCCCCCTGGAAGAACGGTTTCGTCTCGGTGGAACCGGCAATCTTCGCGGTTTCCGGCAAGATGCCGTCGGTCCCCGCAATGAGGTGGACCCCGCCGACATCGGTTGGCCGGACGGGATTGGGCCGATCATCGACCGCATGCACGAAGATCGGCCTACACGCTGGGTTAGCACCGGCGGCGATGCGCGAATGCTGGCCACCGCGGACCTGCTGGTCCCATTTCCTGTGCTCGGACTGCCTTCGTTCGACGGCTATTCCGCCGCGTTGTTCGCCGATGTTGGCAATGTCTGGCTGTTGAGTTCCACCGCCGCCAGCGAATTTCCCGAATATGAAGCGATTTTCAACCCGCCGCTCCGGTATGGCGTTGGCCTCGGCTTGCGGGTGGGAACGCCGGTCGGACCTTTACAAATCGATCTCGGCGTCAACCCGGAGGCCGCTTTCTCGCGCGGCGATCGCGGGACCTTGCTGCGGGACATTTGGGAAGAGCCCGCTGTGCGCGGGCATATCGCGCTCGGGTCCACCTTCTAACGACCTTCTAGGGCTTCGAACCCTCCCGCCAGATAGTAAACCACTTTACGATCAGGTCCCCGATCGTTCCTTCAGCCACTGGTCAATAAACCGAGTGTTGAACGTTGCTTTCCGGAAGGCTTCCGTCTGCAGCAGCTCCCGCTGCAACGGCAGGGTCGTTTTGATGCCTTCGACCACGAATTCGTCCATTGCCCACGCCATCCGCGCGATCGCGTGATCCCGGTCGCGCCCGCGTACAATCAGCTTGGCCACTAGCGAATCATAATAAGGCTGCACCATTGCATGTTCGTGAACCGCCGAATCGACGCGAACCCCCGGCCCGCCGGGCTCATGGTAGCCCGTGATCCGCCCGGGAGACGGCAAAAACGTATATGGATCCTCGGCGTTGACCCGGATCTCAATCGCATGACCGGAGATCCGGACGTCGCTCTGTCGGAACGACAACCCTTGATCCGCCGCCAACGCGATCTGTTCCTGAATCAGATCGATGCCGGTGACTTCCTCCGTAACGGTGTGCTCCACCTGGATGCGAGGATTGACCTCGAGAAAAAAGAACTCGTTGCCATCGACCAGAAACTCGCAGGTGCCGACGGTATTGTAATGGACATTCCTCACCAATTCAGCGGCGGATTCGGCGATCCGGTCCGCCAACCCCTCCGGGAGGAAAGGTGCAGGTGCCTCCTCGATGATCTTCTG
>SYKL01000392.1 GCA_005797785.1 Pseudomonadota bacterium
AACCTCAAACTCCAGCGGAGGAAAACAGCGAGCGGGGCGAACGCGCGTCGGACGTGCATGAGCTGCAAGCGAACTGTACGAAGAAGGAGTTCAGCGGTGATGCCATCGCCGAAGAAACCACCTTCGACGCGCAAGGCGACGCGGTGAAGGTCCGTGCTTTCCTTGAGGGCTCCGAGGTGTACACCATCGACACCCAGTTCGACGCCAACCACATTCCGGTGACGCGTACCCTGGTCCGCGACGATGGGATCGAGAAAGCCTGGGAGTTCGATGCCAAAGGGCGGGAGACGCGCTTCGCGATGGGCGATTCCGACATCGAGATCACCCATGTCGACGACGGCGACAACTACCTGGAGACGTGGGTGGAGCAGGGAGGGGACAGCCCCATCCATGTCCTCACCAAAAAGGTGGTGTGGACGTCAGAAAATGTCCGTACAACCTACGATGACCGTTACGACGGGGATGAGCTAGTGCTAAGCTCGGAGCAGGTCATGGACGAACAAGGTCGTATGATTGAGGACATCAGCTATTGGTACGGCTCTATGTCGGATGAGCTGGATTCCAGCCGCATCGTCTACACGTTGGATAACCTTGGCCAGCCGCTCACGATGACCAGCGTTAACTCAGCCACTGAATACGTCTACGACGCAGATCAGAGGTTGAACGCAGTTAAGGTATCGGACGAGAACGGAGTTCTCGTGGCCCAAAACCGGGTGGTGTGGGACTGCGAATAGCCCAACCTGCGCGCCGAGAGTTTCGGCCCTCGGCGCGCATCGTCAAGTCGCTTTACTATTGGCGCGGGCGGCATCGCACGAATGGTAAAGCGCTTACCTTTCTGCTGCAGCGGTACGGATCCGGTTAATCCCGCAACGCGACCCGCCGGAGCCGGACGATGGAATGGCCCTACCTCTACATCGCCCCGCCGCTTTTTGTACTCTGGATCTACGAAATCGCCACCTACCGCGGCGGTGTGCGGGCCTACCCTTGGACCGATGTAGGCGTCACGATCGTGCTCGCCACCCTGCGCAACACCGTCTCTCGACTCGCCGGCGGTACCGCGCTTTATGTCCTTGGAAACCTGGTCTATCCGTACCGATGGTTCGATTGGGATTCGAACTCGTGGGCCACCTGGTTCGCGGTGTGGTTTGGGGTTGAGTTCGCCTACTACTGGTTCCATCGGATGAGCCACCAGATCCGTTGGTTGTGGGCGGAACATTCCGTGCACCACACCGCCACCCAACTGGTGCTGTGGCACTCCCTGCGGCTGGGCATCCTCGGGAATTACCACGGCGGAGTGCTGTTTTTCATGCCGTTGGTGTTGTTGGGGGTCGCCCCTGAACTCCTGGTGGAGGTGTTTATGGTAAACTTGGTTTACCAAACGTGGATCCACACCGACGCCCTGCCGCGATTGGGCCCGTTCGAATGGGTGTTCAACACGCCGGCCCACCATCGAGTACACCACGCCTCCAACCGGCGGTATTGGGGGTCGAACTTCGGCGGCACTCTGATCGTGTTCGACCGGTGTTTTGGAACTTTCCAAGCGGAATCCGATGAGGAGCCGGTGGTCTACGGCCCCCCAGATCCGCTTCCCGACCGAAACCCTTGGACGGTGCTCACCTTTGAATGGCGGCGGTTGTTTTCCGATCTGCTGGCGAATCCCCGGCACGCCCTCGGAACCCTTTTTCGAGCGCCGGGATGGCGGCCGGAGCCCTAGCTACTCGTCCGCGACCGCGTCGTAGCCGCCAAACAGCTTTGGTGAATTACCAGCCTTGGAGCGGATTTCCTGGTACGAAGCCTCAGCGATCTGAAAGCTCTGGGCAGCGATGTCGTACATCTCTTTGGCGCGTTGAATCGGCGCAAACACTCGAGTCGGGATTTCGTGGAGCGCGTCTGGCCGGCTGGCCATCGCCACCCGAATTTCCGTCCACGCCTGCCGCGCATCCTGTTCGGCCTTTTGGGCTTCCACCCATGCGCGTTGTCCACCGGCAAAGCTCTTTTCAGCTTGTTGGTATTCGTGCGCAAACCCGTCCAACGCCTCCGCCGCCGGCCGTCGGGAATAGGCGCCCCCCACCTGCACGCGGTGCGAGATCTGAGCCCGCGCGGCTTGCTCCTGTGCACGCGAACGGTTTGGACCCAGGCCTGCAAACGAGGTGGCCACCCCCTGGGCCACCGATCCGATCAGCCCCGAACGCGAATCCACGTCCGAAACCCCGGCGGCTCCCGCCACCGGGCTGATCGCCGCCGCGGGATCCGAAAAGCTCTGGTCCGCCCCCGGATCGGTGGGACGGCCCGCTTCCGCTTCCGCGGCGCGCGCTGGCTCCAACGCCTCCGTCGCCGCTTCCATGTCCCGGATCGCCGCTTCGGTACGGGCGATCTCCTGCGCACGCAACGCCGGTGGAAGCTCTGGGTAGTTGGAGGCGTCTTCGAGCTGCACCCGTTTGCGACGCAGGAATCCGAGGGTGGTGACCGCTTCGTTCACCGCTTTGTCCATCGTTGGCGCATCGGCTCCTTGGGCCGCTTGAACCTTCTGGCGGGCGGCATCGATCGCCGCCCAACCGGCCGCACCGTTCATGTACGGATCGCCTTGGAGCGCAACTTCCGTACGCTGGGTGCCACCCGCGGCGTCCCGAAGGTTTTGCAGGCCACCGGTCCCCGTTTCCGCGACAAAAGCCGCCAACGCCTGCCGAATCACCTCCGGATCCCTCACCCCGCGAAGCGCCGCTTTCAACTTCCGCACTTCACCAAAGTCATCGACCCCACCATGGGCATTGTGGAGATCGCCCTTCTGGACCGCCGCCACCAAAGCCTGCATTTGGGCTTCCGAAAAAGCGCTGGTCACATTCCATTTGCCGCTCGCTTTCACGTCTTGGCCGGGGTCGAACGTGGTGTTCGAAAGCCTGGCCAAAGTCCGCCCGATGTCGGTGCCGTCGCTGCCTTCCACCTCCGCGGTGATCGGGTAGGCTTTCGACTTCTGTCCTTGCGAATCGGTGTTTTGGAGTTGGGTAAGCGCGACCTTCTCGCTGTAGTTCCCCAACAACGGAGCCGCCGCGCCCAGAGTGTTTTCCCCCATCACCGACCGTTGGCGCGAGCCATCCGCATGAACGGCTTCGCCGTTGACCACCCGCGAACCCTGGTTGACCGCCAGCCCGGCGAGGCTCCCCTTCATACCGTTGCCCCGTTCGTCGCTCTGCGCCCGAGCGACCACGGTCACCCCCACCTCGGAGACCACTCCGGTGGCTTGGTAGAGGTCGTAGGCCGCCTTTCCGGCGGGCGTTCGCAAATCGAATTTCAATTTCTGCTGTTCGGTCTTCTTTTCGGCGCGAGAGAGACCCAAGGATCCACCGTGGCTTCCGAGGGTAGCCTCATCGCCCGTGCCCCGGCTGCGGTCGACCGTCACCATCAAGGCGCCATCGGTCCCCATTTCAAACGCGCGTTGCTCGGACACTTCGGTGGCGCCCTTCGCTCCGGCCTGGACCACGCTTCCGAGCGAGAGACCCGCTGCCTCGGTATCTCTGACGCTTTCCACAAATTTATCACCGGGTTTCATCGCGGCGGCCTCGCGTCCGGTCGGGCCGCCTTCGGCGATCGTTCGCCCCCCTTTCCGCCACGCTTCGGCCTCGGCCAAAGTAGTAAAGTGCTTTACTTCTACGGAGCCGCGGGTGTGGTCGCTCTCGGCGGTGAGCCCCAGCCCCACTCCCGCCCCCTTTCCCGCCTGACGCTCCAGCGTCACCTGAAAACCGGCGGGGGTTCGCACCGGCGGCGACACCAAATACTTGGCGTTGCCCCTCACCGTAAGGCTCGCCTTCCCCCGCGTCAGCGTTCCTTGCGCATTGGCATTCTGGATCCCGTTGGCCCCGACGTCCAACCCTGCGCGCACTTGAGCGCCTTTGACCGTATTTCCCTCGGCATCCTTGATCGTCCGCCCAACGCCGCCGTTGATCTGCCCTTCCAACAGGTTGGCGTTCACCTGAGCACTTTTCACCTTGGTTCCATCACCTTCGGCGACCGTTCGGGTGCCATCCCCGCCCACCACAAAGCCCTCGCCCGCGCCGGCCAGGGTGACCCGGCTGCGCTCCTCGGAGACCAACGTGCCTTCGCCTTCGCCTTTCTCGTCCCACGTCCCGCGGTCCACCCGCTGCGAATCACCAAAAGCGAGCGAAAACTCCCCTCCTTGATAGCTCACCTCTTGGCTCGCCTTCCGAACCTCCTTGAGGTCCCCTTGGAGTGACATCTGGGCTTGCTCCTGGCTCAGCGACCCGCCCCCCGCGGTCAACCGCAGGTCGGAACCGTCCACATTGCCCACCGCCGCCGCCTCGCCAGTGACCGGGTTCACGTCGGGGCGCAGCAGGAATCCAGGGTCTTCCTCGACCTGAGGTACCTCAGCTTTCACCGCTTCGTTGCTGACTTCCGGCGGACGCGCCGGCGCCTGCTCACCACCCGCCGCAACCGCGTTGACCGCTGCCGTGGCTGCTGGAACCTGCCGTACCTGCCCCATCCTGACTCCCTCTACACCGTACCTTCAAGCGTTCCATAGGGGAACATCACAGGGTGCGGTGTCTATCGAACCGCTTGCGGTGCGGTCTGATGGAGTGTGCCGGAAGAATCGGCCCCCCTCTACGGGGGGCGCCCCCTTGGGACGCGCTGGGACGCCCGTGGCGCCCCATGCGTCGGAAATCCCTTCCAGAAAATCACTTCCCAAGAATCGGAAGATCCGCTCCGAACGCACCCAAGTCCACCGCTAGGTCGGTCCGCTCCTCCACCTCGCCCGTTACAAACGGCACCAGTTGCCAGTCGAGATCGTAGTATCCGAGCGTCGGAAACAGCTCTTCCCCGCGGCCCAATGCAGGCGAAGTGGGCGAAAGCGAAAAGTCCCACTGAGCCTTATCGGTGAATCCCGGATCCGTACCCAGGATCAGGTTCTCCTCCCCTTGCACCGTCCCGCCGATCGGGGCGTTGCTGTACACATACCCCTGCTGCATCCAATTCGTACGGAACACGATGTTTCCCAGTGGAACTTTCCCTTGATTGGTCGTCATCAATTGAAGGGTCGTGGGCGTCGCACCAGGGGTGGAACTGGTACGGTGGATGATGTTGTTGGTCAGCACCACCGTTTCGAAATTGCTGGACAGGTGGAACAAATTGATCCGATAAGACTGCAATTGGTCCATTCGAATGTAGACCGTATTGTTATAGAAATGCAACGTGCCATTTCGGTAGCTCCAGCACGCCGCCAAGTCTGTGCAATCGTCGAAAGAATCGCCCCCATAGTGGATCATGCTGCCGGATACGTTCGGCGGGGTGTTCACGAATACATTGCCGTACACATGCGTTTCATGCATGTCGGGCTCGTTGATCATCACCCCGTAGGATTCCTGCGGATCCACCAGATCGAGGGTGCGGGCCGCGGATTCGATCCAGTTATTGCGAATGACCAGTCCCGCGGAGCGATCTTTGAGGTTGGCGCCTTTGGCCCCGGGGCGGGTCTGGCCCAGATAGTTGTTTTCGAACACAATCCCCGAAGCTTCGGTATAGATGTTGTGAACGAGATAACTCGTCACCGAGCCATTTCCGTAGATCTGATTTCCTTGCACGAGAATGTCCCGGGAGATCTCGTGCTCATTGCCTTTGGACGTCACAAACAGCCCATTGCCGTTGTCGGTGAGCACATTGCCGCGGACGACCACATTCTCCGCGCCGTAGATGTACAGCCCGGTCGCCGAAGTGGACCAGGTGTCCAAGGCCCCAGTATTGTCGTAGAACGGCTGGCTCGGTAGCGCTTTCGTCAAGGTCAACCCTTGAATAACGATGTTGCCGATCTTGGTTGCCGGGGTGTTGCCCCACCGGTTTTTGTCGACCACGGTGATCAACCCAAACCCTTGAAACGGTTTCCAGCTTGGATAGGGGGCGCCCAGTCGATTTCTGGCGTTTACACCCGTCAGAACGGGGCGTTCTCCGTTCTGCCCAGCGACCCCGCACACCACAATCGGCTGCTCGGCGGATCCACGCGTCGAAATCAGTATTTTCTCTGCATAGGGGGTCGGCCGCCCGTGGATGCGCACCGTGTCCCCTGCACCCAAGGTTTCCCAAGGAACATCGTTCACATTCGGATAGGTGAGATTGTCCCCCACCTCCAGCAGGCGCCCGATGCGGTTCGAGCCGTGTTCGCACGGGGGAAACGGAGGCGCCGAAAACAACGCCGTCGCTAAGGGTTGGGTTCCACCGCCCGTTCCCGTGGTTCCGTTCAACGCCACCGTCGCCGGAACGCTGATGAATCCGGTCGCCGTCGGCGTCAGCGTAGTGCTTTTCGTGGTTTTGAAGTAGACTTTCACTTTACCTGTGTTGGCTGGAATCGACGCAGAGGTCGTCGTTTCTGTGCAATTTGCATCCTTGAAATAGGAGGCGCCGCTCAACGTCACCGTGAGCGGTACCGGCAGGTATTTCCAATATCCGTACACGGTTTCCGGCGACAAGCTCGCCTGCGTGCAGGTCGCCGAGTTCACCGACGCCGAGGACTTTAGAACCACATGGGTGGCCCACGTCGAATACACATCGGTGTTTGCAGAGATCAAGTTGGGGTTCGATGCGGTCATTCGAAAAACGCCTGCCGTCGTTGTTCTTACGTAGACGGTCGATTGCCATTGATTGGCGAGGATCTTGACCGAGGCCGTTGCAGTCTTACAACTACTGTCTGCATACATTTTCAAATCTGCAGGCGCAGTCAGACTCACGGTCACATCGACGGGAACCTGTTTCCCGTAACCATAGACCGTCTCCGTTTGCACTGTTATAGGCATGCAAACACTGGCCGGAATCGGCCCGGACTTGATCGCCAGATGGGTTGCATACCCCACCGCAGCATCCGCTTCCGTAGGGAGGAAGCCACAAAGTCCAAGCCCCAGAACTGACCAGGCAACACGCATTTTACCTCCGATTCTGTACGAAACTAAAGCGAACGACGGCATCCGCCGGTTGCAGATCGATTCACCGAGGCAGGAAACCCCGCACCGCCACCGCTGAACGATGCAGCCGGACGGTGCATCCGCTAGCCCGAGCATTCCCGGTTTCATACGCTAACGAATGGCCGGAACCGCACGCTGCATCTCCTGTTTTCGGGTTGAACGCCGCCAAGACGGAGACGTGATCGACGTTCCCATGCCCGGCGGCGCCCGCCTGCCGTCGATCCCGAAGGAGCTCGCCGCGTGGCGCACGCTTCGGAGGGTCAAAGCCGGCGAGCTCGGCCCCCCCGTCGCCGCCTGTTCGGCGTGCGGACAGCCGATGTTCTGCACCGAAGGGGAGCTTCCTCCGATCGAACGCTGGGAATTCCCGTTGCCTGAGGGGTCCGTATTTGTTGGCGCCGACGGCTGCTCCATCGAGGCGGACGACGATGAAGTCGATCGCAAGGTGGAAGAGCACTATCGCCCGGTGCAAGCGGAGACCGAAGCGGCAGGCGCCGTCGGGTTTGCGCTCGTCCTGTTAGCGATGAGTGCGATGTTGGCCACGTGTTTGGGGGCCTTCGAATGCCCAAGCATGGCGACCGCGGCGGTGATCTCCGGCGTCGCTGTCGGCGGCCGAAAGTACCGCAACACTACCAAGTCGGAATAGCCGCTGCTTCCCCGTTTCGCGCCGATCGCGCACGAATTGGCGCACTCTGCAGGATCGTTGACGCGCTCCGTCTTGGGAGGGGCGGCGAGAGAAGGTACCGTCCTCTCGTTATCGGGCGTTGCGCTTTCGCATTCGCCCAAACGATGGGGATCTTATGCAGAACGCGATGCGCAGGTTCACCGACCTTAGAACCCTATTTACGGTTGTCGCTGGTTTGGAAATCGCCTATGCCGCCATCGCGATGGTTCCCCCGTCGTGGATCACCCCCCTGACCGGCTGGGTTCTCAACGCCGACGGCCAATGGGTCACCAAACTCCTCGGGATGGCGCTCGCCTCGCAAGCCTGGGTGGCCTGGATGTTTCGCGATCGTCCCCATTTGGGCATCGCCAAAATGCTCGCGGTCTACCAGATCGGCAGCGCCACCGTGGATTGGGTGCTGTGGATATCCCTCGCGGACGAAGGCATTTTTTCCACAACGCAAGCGCAGGTGGGAACGGCCCTCGCCGTGCTGAGCCACTACGTCATCGGCCTGCTGCTCCTCGCTGGGGTTCGAGCATCAACAAAGGCGGTGGGCGCATGAACCCCAAAACCGTGCTCATGATCAACGTCGCCGTCCTTCTCTCCTTTGGCCTACCCCTTCTGCTCGTCCCGGAATGGATGCTGCCGATTTTCGGCGTCAACGCTGAGCCGTCCGGTATACTGTTCGCTCGGGATTTGGGAGTGACCTTCTTGGCGTTCTCCGTGCTCAGCTGGTTTGGACGCCACGCCGAAGGGGTGGGTCTTCGAGCGATCTTCTATGCAAACCTGTTTCTGCAGAGCGTCGAGGCGGCCATGAATTTTGCCTTCGTCGCGATCGGCTCGGCACCCACCGGCATCGTTCC
>SYKL01000393.1 GCA_005797785.1 Pseudomonadota bacterium
ACTACCGAATGACGTGTCATCGCATCTCCTCGTGCCCACGCCCTCACTATGACGCGGCCCCGTTGCTGCCGCGAGCATCATTCGTTCGAATTCGCACAAACCACCCGGCCGAAAAGCACCTCGATGTGCAATATCGATATATACTCAGCCGGCGTCACGAACCGCCTGAACAAAATCTCGAATTTTTACCCAATCTTTTTTACCTGGCGCCGATTCGACCCCCGAGGCCACATCCACACCGTCCGGGCGAACCCCTGCGATCGCCGCGGCGACATTTTCCGGAGTCAGCCCCCCCGCCAGAACCAGCTTTTTGCTCGTTCGTCGGCGAGCTTCCAAAAACCAGCCGTAGTCAAAACCCGCACCACCGAACTCTCCCATTCGGCCCGGCCCATCCAGGACAAACCCGCGAACGTCCGTCCAACGCGCGATCTCGTCTAGATCCGCTTCCGCACGCAGCCGAATCGCCCTCCACGCTGGCAATGCCACCGCACCAACCGCCCCTTGGCCATGCCATTGCACCGCATCGAGGTACGGAAGCGCCAGACCGACCTCCTCCGGTGCCGGATCCACAAAAACACCGATCACCGGCAAAAATGGAGGGACGGCATCAACAATTTCTCGGAGCGCATTGCCCACGTACCTGGGTGATGCCCGATGGAAGTTCACCCCGATCGCATCGGCGCCCGCCAAAACCGCTGCTGCAGCGTCTTCAGCGTTCACGATTCCGCACACCTTCACGCGAATCATTCGCTCCTCCCTACGCTGCCGCGACGACGCCACTTAACCGCCACAATCCGCGAACTTCCGTGACGCTTCGAGACATACCCAACGCTTGTCCCCGCCAGCCTCGGGCCTAACTCTCCCGGCGGAGGTTGCCTTGTCGGATCGTCTGCTGTTCTCCACCTATCAACTTGGCCGCATTATCCTCAACAACCGCGTGGTCATGGCCCCCATGACGCGCAGCCGCGCCATCGGAAATGTACCCACCACCCTGGTGGCCACCTACTATGGCCAACGATCGGACGCGGGCCTGATCGTGACCGAAGGAACGGCCCCCTCCCCCAATGGTCTCGGATACGCTCGTATCCCTGGGATTTTCTCCGCCGAACAGGTCGCCGGCTGGAAGGCGGTCACCGACACGGTTCACGCCAAAAAAAGTCGAATCTTCGTACAATTAATGCACACCGGTCGGATCGGGCACGAGCTGAACCTGCCCGAAGGAGCCCGCGTCGTCGCGCCCTCGGCGATCGCCGCAGAAGGCACCATGTTCACCGATCAACAAGGGCCACAGCCCCACCCGGTGCCGCACGCGCTCACCGACGCCGAAGTTGAAACCACGATCGAAGAGTTTGTCACCGCTGCAGCGAACGCGATCGAGGCCGGTTTCGACGGCATCGAACTCCACGGTGCCAACGGCTATTTGATCGAACAATTCCTAAACACCGCCTCCAACGAACGTACTGATCGTTGGGGTGGAAGCTACGAAAACCGCGCACGGTTTGCCGTCGAGGTCGCCAAACGCACCGCTGCCCGCATCGGCCCCGACCGGGTCGGCATTCGGTTGTCCCCATATGGGGTCAACGGCGGCATGCGCGCGGACGCCGAAACCGATGCGCTGTACGTCCATTTGGCGAAGGAATTCACCAAGATCGGGCTAGCCTACATCCACTTGGTCGACCACAGCTCCCTCGGCGCCCCCCGGCCGTCACCGGAGCTTTTCACCGCCATTCGCCAGACCTTCAAAGGAACCCTCATCCTTTCCGGTGGCTACGACGCTCAGCGCGCCGAACACGATCTCCGCGAAGGATACGGCGATCTGATCGCTTTCGGGCGGCCGTACCTGAGCAACCCCAACCTCGCCACCAAGCTCGAGCAGGGTCTTCCGCTCGCGCAGCCGGACTTCTCGACGCTCTATACCCCAGGAGAGAAGGGCTATACCGACTACCCATAGCGGTTAGGGGCGCGCGGCCCACTTCGTTCATTCAGTAAAGCGCTTTACCATCGGCGTCTCCCCCATGGTAAAGCGCTTTACCTTTTTTGCGACTCACGGGTCAGCAAAAAAAGGTCGGAATCCACCGTTCCTTGTGCAAAATAAGTGCGGTTCCCCGCCGTGCGGGTCTCGAACACCCCCCACCAGGAGGACTCGCGGTTCACTGGGATCACCCGCTTCTCACCTAAGGTTCCGTCCAAGCGCACTTCCTGTTCGGCGGGCGCCTCCCGTTCGTCGACGAGCATCCAAAGCCGGCTTCCATCCTCGGACCACCGAGGCGCATTCGACCAACTGTGCTGTTCCGTCAGCCGCCGGAACTCTCCGTTGTTCACGTCGATCAGCCACAACCCCGAATGCGGCTCATCCACCCGGTTGATCGCCACCCAGCGATCATCCGGGCTAAAGGCCGGTCCCACCAGTGTTCCCTCGCCGAAGCGCTGACCCCTCCCGTCCGCCGCCCACAACCGCAGGCCCTCGGTATCGGCCAGCGCCAGACGCTTTCCGTCGTTCGACCACTCGGCGGTGACCTGCGCTTGCGTCGTTTTCAGCCCTGAGAACTTCTCTTCCACGGCCGAGGTCTCCAGATCCACCACCACCACCGTCCCCGCGGTCTGCGAAACCATGGCCACCCGCCGCCCATCCGGTGCAAAGGCGGGACACCCCTCCACTGGGTAGACTCTCGGCGTCCCAGTGGGTAATTCCGCGACCCTAAGGGTGGTATCCCCCAAACCAGGGGTCACTTCGGTCCACGCCATCCGGGATCCGGCGGCGTCGACATCGAAACACTTGATCCCGTCCGATGCAGTTAATCGCTCGGCGGGTTGCCCATCGGCCGCGACCCAAAGACGCGTCCATCGCTGCGACGACAGGTAAACAACGCTTTCTCCCTGCGGTTGCACGTCCGGCTCCACCGCCCCTACCGATCCCAAGGTCATGCGTTCACCTTCGCCGGTGTCCACTCTGGTCCACCAAAGCTCGGGTTGTCCGCCATTTCCCGAATGGCTCACCACCAACACTTCGCCGTCCGAATCCGCAAACGCCAAACCCGAAATCCAACGTCCTTCCCTTAAAGTGCGATGCTCACCCGTTGGAAGGTCGACGACCACCGCGCCGCGAGCGGTCGCAAACGCGGCGACCTGGCCATTTTTGGCCCAATCGATGCTCCATATTTCACCGGGCCACTCTAAAATCCCCTGTTCCTCCCCGGTGATCAGGCTGCGGCGCACCAATTGAGCAGTTCCAGTGCGAACTACGCGAGCAAACAGGATTTCGGTCCCGTCCCCCGACCAGGCACCGTACAGTCCGCTGTCCACCACCCGTGTCTCTTTTCCCTCCTTCAACGTCCAGATCTCGGTACCGGCGCTTTCGGTCACCTCGGCGTAGCGCGAAAACAATAGAGTGCTGCCATCTGGCGAAAATCTAGGATAGAATTCGTCAACCGGAGTATGGGTCAGCGCCACCTGGTCACTGCCATCGATGTTCGCGCCGATCAGGTCAAACTGCCCTTCGCCCGAGAGATTGCTAGCCCACACCAGCCGCTTTCCGTCCGGGGAAATGGAGGGCTCAAGTTCGGAATTTGCTGTGGCCGTCACGCGCGTCGTCTGCCACTGAGGAGGCGTTCGATCCTCCTGAAACGCCCACCGCGCCCCCCATGCCAGCGCCGCCACACCCACCCCCGCCATCAGCACCATGCCGAGGATTTTACGCTGTTTTCGTGTAC
>SYKL01000394.1 GCA_005797785.1 Pseudomonadota bacterium
CACTGATCCTCTGGATTCAGACTCTGACGACGATCGGCTGAGCGACGGCGAAGAGGTGTTGGACTATGACACCGATCCCCTGGATTCGGATACGGACGACGGCGGTGTGGACGATGGAACGGAAGTGCTCGACCAGGGCACGGATCCTCTCGATCCTTCCGATGACTTTCCAGCCGTGGACACAGATTCCGACGACGACGGCCTCAGTGACGACGAAGAACCAGGGTATGGCACGGATCCCTTCGACACGGACACGGACGACGACGGTCTGAGCGACGGCGAAGAAGTGTTGGAATACGGCACGGATCCGCTTGACACCGATTCGGACGATGATCGGCTGACCGACGGGCAAGAAGTGTTGAACTACGACACCGATCCGCTCGATGCCGACACGGACGACGGCGGCGTGGACGACGGCACGGAAGTGCTCGACCAAGGTACGGATCCTCTCGATCCTTCCGACGACTTTCCGGATACGGACTCGGACGACGACGGGTTGAGCGACGACGAGGAGCCCGGATTTGGAACGGATCCCTTCGACTCGGATTCCGACGATGATGGCCTGACGGACGGTGAGGAAGTGCTGGAACATGGCACGGACCCGTTGGACTCGGACACCGATGACGACGGTTTGACCGATGGCGAAGAGGTGTTGGACTACGACACCGACCCCTTGGACTCGGATTCGGACGACGATCGGCTGACCGACGGCGAGGAAGTGTTGGACTACGACACCGACCCGCTGGATGCGGACACCGACGACGGCGGTGTGGACGATGGAACGGAAGTGCTCGACCAAGGTACGGATCCGCTGGATCCTTCCGACGACTTCCCGGCGGTGGACACCGGTGACACGGAAGAGCCTGTGGATACGGAAGAGCCTGTGGACACCTCGGTTCCCGTCGACACGGACGTTCCCGCGGACACGGATGTTCCCGCGGACACGGATGTTCCCGCGGACACGGATGTTCCAGCGGACACGGATGTTCCCGCGGACACGGATGTTCCCGCGGACACGGACGTTCCAGCGGATACGGACGTTCCAGCGGACACCGACGACACCGATCTGGACGAATACGAGGGCGGTTTGCTCGGGTTCGGCGCTTACCAGGGTGGAGCGTGCGGCGGTTGTAATGCCGCTGCACCGTCTGTCGGATCGGCCTGGGGCGCGATTCTGATGGGGCTTGGCCTGCTGACTCGGCGTCGGGGCCCCGCTCGGTCCTAAGCGACGGCAGCTCGATGGGGGAACGGTCGATGACATCGACCGTTCCCCTTACTTTTTGGAACGCAACGGTTCGGTTAGGTTTGCCAAGTAGGAGAGGCCTGGGCTAGAAGCCGCGGTATGTCTCCTTTGCGCATTCATAAATTCGGTGGGACCAGCGTCGGTGATGCCGAGCGGATTCGCCGCGTTGCAGTATTGATGGCGAAAGAACTGACGGATGGCGTTGCGTCCGTCGTCGTGAGCTCAGCGATGGCGGGTGTCACGGATCAGCTCATTAGGCTGGCGGAAGAATCACAATCGGGTCGGAACTGGGAGGCCGCATTTACCAGTCTGGTTGGGCGCCACCGACAGGCCGCAGCTGATTTGAATGCGTCGCCTGCCGTACGCGCCAGCATCGAACAGCTGCTTTCGGCCTTGGAGGCGCGGCTGGCGGCCGTGCAGTCGTTGGGTGAGTTGTCACCTCGGGTGCGCGATGCAGTGATTTCTACTGGAGAAAAGCTCGCTGTGCGGTTGTTTAGCTCGGCGTTTGAACGGTTGGGCGTGCGAGCGATTTGGGTTGACGCCGATACCTTTCTTGCGACGGATGCGAATTTTGGGGAAGCCGGAACCATCGCAGGCGTGACCGACCGCCAAATCGAGGGAGCGCTGCGTCCGTTGTTGTTGGCGGGCCAATTGCCTGTTGTGACCGGGTTTTGCGGTGTTGCTCCGGATGGCTCGACCACAACCCTCGGCCGAGGCGGCTCGGATCTTTCGGCGACCATCCTCGCGTCTGCCCTCCGCGCGGATGAGGTGGTGATTTGGACCGACGTGGACGGCGTATACACTGCGGATCCGCGGGTTGTGCCGGACGCTCGGGTGATCCCGCAGCTGAATTACCGCGAGGCGGCGGAGCTTTCGTACTACGGAGCGAAAGTCCTCCACCAACGCACCATGATTCCGGTCGCAGGGCTGGGAATTCCAGTACGAACCCGGAATTCGCTCCAGATTTCGGATTTGCAGACCGTCGTGGATGGCGGATTTACCCCTGGCTCGCATCCGGTCAAAGGGATCAGCGCAGTTCGAAAACAAAGCCTGATTTCCATTGAGGGAAGCGGCATGTCGGGTGTGCCGGGAGTCGCAGCCCGGGTGTTTCGGTGCTTGGCGGATCGGCAGATCAGCGTCACCATGATCAGCCAATCCAGCTCAGAAGCCTCGATCTGCTTGGCGGTTCCGATGTCGCTCGCTCTTGAGGCGGAATCCGCTTTGAAGAAAGAGTTCCGACCGGATCTCTCACGTGGCGATGTGGAGGAGGTCGCGGTACGGCCGGGGGTCGGGATTGTGGCGGCAGTGGGGCTTGGAATGGCGCGTTCGCCGGGCATTGCCGCCCGAGTGTTTCGCTCCCTTGCGGCGAACCGAATCAGCGTGCTCGCGATCGCACAAGGTTCTTCCGAGCTGAACATTTCGTTGGCGGTGGATGACGTTCAGGTAGATGACGCGGTTCGCGCTGTGCACCGGGAGTTTGGTCTCCATCGGCTCGATACCGGTTCGGATGCGGCTTCCGCGTTGGATGTGGTTATCCTGGGTGCCGGAAAGGTAGCGCAGGCGTTCCTCGGCAGGGTTCTTGAACGACGAACGCACGTTTTCGATCGTTTTGGACTTGAGTTGCGGGTGTCGGCGATTTCAGATCGCGATGGTTTCGTATTTTCACCCGGTGGGCTGCCCGAAAACTCGCTCCGCGAGGTGATGCAAGCCAAGCGAGAGGGGCGCCCGCTTCGGAGCACGTCTCATGGCCGAAAGGGCGGTCTGGAAGACATGCTCACCGAGATTTCGCGGTGGCGTTTGGTGCGGCCCGTGCTGGTGGACCTGACCGACGCGGATACCTCGACCTTGTTCGAACGAGCTTTTGAGCTTGGCTTTGATGTGGTCACTGCCAATAAAAAACCGATCGGCGGCGAGTTGTCCGCGTTTCAGGCGGTGGTTGCAGCTCAGGGACGAACGGAGCGGCTGCTCCGGGCGGAAGCGACCGTCGGAGCGGGACTGCCGGTGGTCGACACCCTTGAGATGCTGTTGGCGAGCGGCGATCGTCTGCACTCTGTCCAGGGCTGCCTGTCGGGGACGTTGGGCTTTGTGATGGCAGCGTTAGAGGATGGAACATCCTTTTCGAAGGCGGTGGAGGATGCCGCCGAGAAGGGTTATACTGAGCCGGATCCGGTCGCGGACCTTTGTGGTGCGGATGTTGGCCGCAAAGCCTTGATTCTTGGCCGATGGTCGGGGCTGGTGTCCGCCGGCGCCGAGGTGGTGGTCGAGGGATTGGTCCCGGCCAGTTGGCAGGGCCTTCCACGAGCCGAGCTTTTCCAGCGTTTGGAAGCCATGAATGCGGAGTGGCAATCCAAGGTAGCAGGTGCGAAGGCAACCGGCCGAGTATGGCGGTATGTCGCCGAGGTTCGGCAGGACCTGGTTCGCGTGGGGCCGGTGGAGGTTCCCCAGGATTCTGCGGTGGGTATGCTGAAAGGAACGGACAACCTCGTGGTTTTTCAGTCCGAGCGCTACCCCACCCGCCCGCTCGTGGTCGCGGGACCGGGTGCTGGCGTGGAAGTGACGGCCATGGGCGTATTTGGCGACCTTCTACGGATCGCTGCGGAGCGGAGGTAGGATGGAAACCGTTGCAAGCGCCTTTGCACCCGCAACCGTGGCGAATTTGGGGCCCGGCTTTGATGTGTTGGGGGCGGCCGTGGAAGGACCCGGCGACGAAGTGACCGCGCGGCGGGTGGAGGCTTCCGGCGTGCGTATCTCTGAGATCACCGGGGATGGTGGTCGTCTATCTTCGGATCCCCACCAAAACACTGCCGGTATCGCCGCATTGGAAACGCTCGCGCGTACGGGGATGAAAGTGGGTATCGAGCTTCAGATTCGAAAGGGCCTTCCGATCGGATCGGGTCTTGGCAGTTCGGCGGCGAGCGCTGCTGCTGCGGCAATGGCCGTGAATCTCCTCCTTGGTTCGCCGCTTCGAAAGAGTGAGTTAATTGCGCCTTGTCTGGCCGCTGAAGCCGCGGTCTCAGGAAAACATGCAGACAATCTCGTTCCGGCGCTGCTGGGGGGCTGGATCTTGGTGCGATCGGTGGAGCCCTTGGACCTGGTTCGCTTGCCGGTGCCCTCGGGGCTCTTTTTTTCCGTTGTGACGCCAGATTTCGAATTGGAAACGCGGAAGGCCCGAGCTGCCCTCCCGTACGCGATCGATCGCAAAGATCATGTATTTGATGCGGGGCAATTGGCCGGATTGATTGCGGCCTGTTTTTCCGATGACGTGGGCCTGTTGGGCCGGTCGTTGGTCGATCGAACGGTGACTCCGGCCCGACTGAGCCTGATCCCTGGGGCTGCGGAGGTCATCGCGGCGGCCCTGAGTGCGGGCGCGGTGGGTAGTTCGATCAGTGGAGCTGGACCCTCGATCTTTGCGCTGAGCATTTCTCGCTCGGTGAGTCAACGGGTGGGAGAAGTCATGCAAGCAGCCTTTAGAGGCGTTGGGCTGGACTCCACCTTGCGCATTTCTGCCGCCGATGCCCCAGGAGCGCGCCGATCGTGAGTTGGAAACTTATTTGTATTCGCTGCGGTTTGGAATGGCCTACGCAGGAGGTCCGGTACCGTTGCGCTTGCGGTGGTACGCTGGATGTGGTGCTGGGGGATGGCTCAAAGCTCTCGTTTGAGGAGGCGGACCGGCGTTTGATGAGTCGGGGTTCGGTGGACCGATCGGGGGTTTGGCGGTTTCGTGAATGGGTGTTGCCGCTTCCTTCGGAGCACATTGTCACCAAACCGGAGGGAAATACGAATCTTTATTCGTCGCGTCGCGTTGCATCCTATGTTGGACTGGATGAGGTGTGGATGAAGCACGAGGGTGAAAACCCAACGGGGTCGTTCAAAGATCGAGGGATGACCGCAGGAGTTAGTGCCGCGCGCTGGTTGGGGATGGAGCGCGTGGCGTGTGCATCGACTGGAAACACGTCGGCATCCATGGCGGCGTATGCCGCTCAGGCGGGCATGAAGGCATTTGTCTTCGTTCCAGCAGGACAAATTGCGTATGGCAAACTTAGTCAAGCGCTTGCCTATGGGGCTACAACCCTGCAGATCGCCGGCGATTTTGATGACGCCATGCGGCTCGTCGAGCAAGTGTCGGCATCCGAAGGAATCTACCTGCTGAATTCCGTGAACCCCTACAGGATCGAGGGGCAAAAGAGCATCGCGTTCGAGATTCTCCAAGACCGCCAATGGAGCGTTCCCGACTGGATTGTGTTGCCCGGGGGAAACCTTGGGAACAATGCCGCTATCAGCAAAGGGTTCATGGAACTGTACCAGGCCGGGCGGATTCCCCGACTGCCACGAATAGCGGTAGTACAGGCAGAAGGCGCGAATCCGTTGTATCGGGCGTGGACCACTGGCCGGCCGTTGCAACCGATGCGAGCGGAAACGCTCGCGACCGCCATTCGTATCGGCGATCCTGTCTCCTTCGATCGCAGCATGAGGGGTTTGAACGCGTTGAATGGGGTTGTGGTCTCCGTGGACGACGCCCAGATTTTGGATGCGAAGGCCGAGGTGGATGCGGCCGGAATCGGGGCCGAACCCGCTTCCTGTGCGTCGATCGCAGGCCTTAAGGCGTTGGTGCGGGATGGCGTGATCGGGGTCGGCCAACAAGTGGTTGCGGTACTTACGGGCCATTTGTTGAAGGATCCGGATTCCGTGGTGAAATACCACCGGTCGGAATGGCCAGGGGTCCAGTGCCGTTTGGCCAATCGACCGCGATCGGTGGGGGCGACTCTGCCTGAGGTCCTCGCGGCCATTCGCGAAAGCTAGCTCGTAGCTACGGTTTCATGTTCTGTGGTTGGTCATCGCTTTCCTGCTGGTGATCCCGCGATCCTGAGACTAAAGTGGCCCGCTAGGGAGCTGACTGGTCCAAGGTTAGCGCCGAAAATCCGGATTTCATGATGCTGTCAGGCGGACTATTGTTTCTCGCTCTTTGGTGTTCGGGGGCGCAAGCCCAGGATGCCGAGATTGAGCTTCCCATCGACATCGAACTTTTGAGGCCCGCGTTCTCAAGTGACGCCGGGCTGGGTGTGGATTCGGGTCGATTTCCGGCACCCCGCACGCTGACCGCGGGTATCCTGCTTCAGCACGAGCGCAATCCGCTTCGAATGTACGAATATGGCGACTTGATCGGCAATGTCGTCGCTCGGCGGACCGCGATGCACTTGGGCGTGACCTACACCGCAAGTCGGCGAATTGGCGTTCGTATGGTCATTCCGATGGCGGTGCATCAGGGCTCCACTGTTCCAGAGTTTTCCGGCGATGGCTTTGGAATGGGGGATGCTTCGCTTGGCGTCCGGGTGAACCCTGGGGCGGTCGGCCCAATGCACTTTGCACTGCACGCAGACTTGTTGCTTCCAACCGGCGCGAAGAGCCGGTATATGGGTGAGAAGCTCCCGCGCAGCACCATCGGCGTCGCCATCCTCGCCGATCTCGGTCCGGTGGAGATCATGACGGATCTGTCGGGCCATTTGCGGGGGCCGGTGCCGACGTCGGAGGATCTGACGATTGGATCCGAGCTGTTGTGGAACAGCGGCGTGCGCTTTGAGGTGGTTCCCGAGCTTATGTACGTCAATGCCGAAGTGCTGACTCGGGCAGGTTTTGCAAAATTCTTCCGAGGGGAAGGGGAAAACACGGTGGAAGCCTTGGTCGGCTTTCAGACCTATTCCTCCAAGTATTTGCGCATCGATTTGGGCGTGGGAAGGGGTCTTACCGAAGGATATGGTTCGACCGCGTTGCGCCTGATGGGGGGAGTCACCTTCCAATGGGCGCCTAAGCCGAAGATTGAGGTTGATCCTACGGAATCGTGGGCGGAAGAGGATATTCCAGAGGAAACCGATCCGGTCGTGGTTGAAGCGCCTCCCCCGAAAGAGCCGGAGGAGTGGAAAGAAGGCCAACTTGCTCGCATTGAACTCGAGCAAATCGTTATCCGAGACCCGATTCAGTTTGAGTTGGACACCACGAACATCCTCTCGATCTCCATGCCGACGCTCCAAGCGGTGGCCGATTTGATGAACTCCAATGGGAACATTGGACACCTGGTCATCGAAGGGCATGCGAGTGCTGAGGGTTCGTACGAATACAACTACGACTTGTCGATTCGCCGTGCGCGAGCGATCTTTGAGCAGTTGATCAAAGCGGGCGTCCACCCCAACCGCATGAGTTATCGCGGCATGGGCGAGGTGGTTCCGACGCAAGGTGGCGAAGATGAAGCGTCGCTTTCGCCGAATCGTCGCGTGATGTTCCACATCGTTCGGCAGTTTGCGCCGAATGAGTCCTTACCAAACTACGATACCCACATTCGTCTTCCCTGGGACGGCACGGATGCCGATGTGCGTCAGCCGATTCGACCCGAGACTCCTCCACCGAAAAATCCGCAGGGCAAGCCAGAACCCAAGGTGCCGACCGAAATCCGACTGGACGAGGATCCCGCACCCGAAACCCCACCTGCGCCGAACCCCCCAGCGCCGACAGAAACTCCGGCCGTTCCCGCACTTGAGGCGGCGCCAACACCACCGGCGGTTCCCACGCTCCCCCCCGAGGCGCCTCCCGTTCCAACGCCTCCGGTGGCGCCACCGGCTCCTGCCGAGGTCTCCCCACCCCCGGCCCCCCCCACTCCGGTGGAGGCGCCCCCAGCGCCCCCTGCGCCGGTGGAAACGCCCGCGCCCGCGCCACCCGCGCCTGCCCCGCCGCAGCCAGTGGAAACTCCGCCTCCACCCGTTCCTCCGGCTCCGGCCCCGGTGGAACCCACGCCAGCACCGCCGGCCCCTCAGGAGAATCCGTGATGCGTCCCTGGATGTTTGCGTTTGCCGCCGTTCTTTCGCCTTTTGTGGCGTACGCGCAAGAGGATTGCTCGAATGAGGACATTACGCAGGATTTGAACTGCAACACCATCGACGTCAGCTTAGAGCAGCTGATCGACACCGATGATCCCGAATGTGCGGCGAACATCGACGAAAACACCGGAGAGCCGTACCCGAACGGCGACTACTACTACGACTATTTTTCGTTTGGTTGTTTGTATCCGGTGGTGGGATTTGACACCGACGGCGATCTTTTGTCGGCGGGAGCGCTGCAATTTCCTCCCGACTCGCCGGTCCCGGATTTGATTGCGATCCTGATTTGCGACAACTGCCCCGAGGATTTCAATCCTCAGCAGGAGGACATGGATTGCGACAATGTGGGCGATCTTTGTGATAACTGCATTGATGTCCCCAATCCAGATCAGGCAAACAC
>SYKL01000395.1 GCA_005797785.1 Pseudomonadota bacterium
CGAATCGATCACCGTGGACACCGAGTCCGTGGTTGTTGGCCGCCTGCTGTGCCGCACCGGGACGCTGACCCTGCGTTCCAACGCCGTTTCTCTCCCCACGCCCTAAATCACCCCTCACCGGCGGTGTTGGAGGCCTCGGCCGCCGACACCGCTTCCACACGTGGGCGCGCCATGGCGCCTGAAAGGATGTTCATATGCTCTCTTTATTAGCCGCTCTGGTTTGTACCTCTCCCGCTACCGCACAAGAATTCATCCTCAACACGGAAACCTCCGCCGGGATTTGGGTCGACAGCCCGCAGTCCGATCGATTTAAACCTGGATTCTACCTAGCAGTCAGACCCGGGGTCGCCCTGGGCCCGGTGCTCGCCATGCAGTGGTCGTATTCGCTGCTGATCACACCCCCCAAAGGCGCTTACGAAGACACGGGAACCGCACACTCCGTGTCCGCCGGCGCCCGGATTCGGCCGTTTGGTACCCGCCAAAAACCCCTAAGCCGAGTAAACGGGTTGTTTGCTGACTTCAACCTCGGGTATGTGCGCACCGGCGATCTCGATCGCTGGGGATTCGACACCGGCATCGGCTATAACTTCCAGGTCACCCCAGGCTTTGCACTTGGACCGGTGGTTCGCTACGGACAGATCGTCCAGCCGGATAACCAAAGCGGAGTCAACCCCAACGACGGGCAATACATCGCCGCCGGATTAAACTTTGGATTTGGCCAAGCCCACAAACCGCCGGCGGAACCGATCGATCCGGTCTGCCCGGATGCGCCCGAGTGCCCGGTCACGGTGATCGAAAAGATGCCGGTGATCGTCGTCGAAGCGGGCTGCCCCGACCAAGACGGCGATGGAACCTGCGACAGCAAGGATCGCTGCCCGACCGCGGCCGGCCCCTCCGGCGCCCGCGGCTGCCCGACCGATCCTTGCAGCGGCAAGCCCCTGGTGGTCGATGTGCACTTTGACTACGACAGTGCGGAAATGCCAGACTTCAAACTCCGCGAACCTCAAACCATGGATCCGGTGTTGGACGCGGTCGCAGACGCCATCGCCCAAGATCCATCGTGCCGGGTGTGCGTGGTCGGCTTCGCTTCCGAAGAAGGCGCGCCCGAGTACAACCAGGATCTCAGCGTGCACCGCGCCAATGCGGTGCAGAGCTACATGACCGCGCGCGGCCTCGCAAAATCGCGCATTCCGACGATGGGAATGGGCGCGCGGTGTCAGTTGGTTCCTGAGGAATCTCGACCGGAGAACCGCCGGGTGGAGTTCCGCCGGTTGCAAGAGGGTGAATCCTGCCAGAACAACTGTTCGCAACAGTAAGCCTTGGTCGCGTGAGGGCCCCTTTGGGGGCCCTTTTTTTATCCGCACCAATCGTCAAGCGCTTTACCATCCAGCGCACACCAAACGAACGGTCAATCACGCCGCAATTTTTCGACCGGGTCTTCCCAGGTTCCCGAGAGCCAAACGCGGAGCGTATCGAGCGAAAACACCCCCGCGAAGATAAAATAGGCGAACTCGGGGCACCAAGCGGCAAGGAGGGCGCCAAACATATACAGCGCTGAGGCGGCCCGAAAATGACGGTGCGCCAGCACCGATACAAATGCGTTGCCGAACGACCACAACAGCAGGTCGGCGGCGATGACCGTGGTCACCGGTGTTTCCAAGCACACGCCCAAAACCAGTTCGTTCACCCCCAAAAAAAGAATCGAAAGCACCAGGAGCGTAGCGAACTGGCGGTCGATCGCCGTCTCCAACAGGCGCTTGCGCTCCACCCAAATTCCAAACATGACAAATGCCCAGGAGAGCGACAAAAACGCCAGGATGACGCCGTGTGTCAACGCGATCGCTCCCACAAATTCCAGCCACCCCACGGCGGTCCCCCCCGCGACGATCACCGCCGAGCTGATCGCCACATACCGGGCGCGATCTCGGCCCCGTTTGTTCACGTCGTAGCTCGACGTCATGCGAGACCAGGACTGGCTCGCCGTCCGAAGGTCGGTGAGTTCGCGCTGCAAGGCATGCACCTTGGCGTGATCCTCTGGGGATGCACCCGGAAACTCCGCCAGCAACTCCTGGGCAGCCTCGAGGTTTTTCCGCTCGACCTCCAATGCCAACAACAAGCTCAAACAGTGCTCCAGCCCGACTTCTGCACGGGCGTTCTCCGGATAACTGCGGAGCGCCGCCTCAAAAGCGAACCGACATTCCAACAGGCGTCGGTGCCGTTGTCCGTGGTCGAGCGCCCCCACCGTCCCCAGTCGAACCCACGTCAGTTGGGTTTCCTCGAGCGAACGTCGATGTTCCGAAAACTGGGCCAACGCATCCCGAAACTCGCCCACGGAGGCAAAGCGCTCGTCCGGGTTCGCCCGGGTGGCCCTCAAGGCGATCGCCGCCAACTCCGGGGGCACGGACGCCGGGTAGGTAAACGGCTTGGACTCCCAGGCCGCCTCCAACACCTCTTGAACGGTGGTACCGCGGTGAAGATGGCTTCCCATAAGCGCTTCATGGAGGGTCGCGCCCAACAGGTAGACGTCGGTGCGAACGGACAACGGCAAGGATGGTCGCACCATTTCCGGGGCCATGTACGCGGGGGTGCCCACCACACCGCGACCGCGATCCTCGGCGAGGTAGGTCGCAATTCCCCAATCGAGAACCACCACCTCCCCATAGGCACCGATCATGATGTTCTCAGGCTTGATGTCCCGGTGCAATACCCCACGGCTGTGCGCAAACTCGATCCCGTTGCAGACTTGCAACAGGATCTCCAGGTGCTCGGCCAATGACTCTCCCGTGTGGCCCACCCGCTCTCCGTTCGCCCCTTTGAGCCGCTCACTCCACGGCACCCCTTCGATGCGTTTCATGATCAACAGGGGTTGCCCAGATGCATCCCAGCGAAGCCCATGAATCGGCACAATGTTCGGGTGTTCCAGCCCGCCGACGATGCGCGCTTCGCGCACCAGCAGCTCAAAAGCCAGGGTGGACGGAATTCCGACCCGCTTCACCGCCACCCGTCGCTCCAGCGAGGTCTGCAGTGCCAAGTCCACAAGCCCCATACCGCCCTCGCCGAGGCGTCGCTCGATCACCACTTCGTCCGAGTGTTCCTCCCCCATGGCCTCGGCAACCCGCGGCGCGCGCAGCGTCGCCGTCGGGCTTTTCGGCTGCAACTGGGGGCCGTGCGTTTCCCAAAACGCTGCAAAGGTATCCGGCGGAATGTCGGGCGGATCCACCACGGCTTACGGCTCCAAGGAATGCCCGCCGATCCTCGCACAGAATGCAGAAGCGCGTGGCGTGTACAAGGAACTGCACACTGCCACGCGCTTTTTTGGAGCCGATGCGCTCGGCTACGGATTCACGACCTGCCGCGCCTTGCCGGTCAGCTCTTCGACCTTTCCTTCGACCTGCATCGAGGTATCACCGACCAGATGGCCCGCCTTGTTTTTGGCGACGCCGACCACTTCTTCGATCACCCCTTTGGTGTGCTCCTTCGCCTGCGCGGCGTCATCGCGGGCATGACCGACCACCTGATGCGCCGCTCCCTTGGCTTCCATCTTTTCGTTGCCGATCACGTGGCCAATGCCTTCTTGGATCGCACCCAAAACGACTTCCACATTGGCCTTGCCACGTTCAGCGAGATTGTTCGTCGTTGTCATCGTGCACCTCAAGCCATTCATTGGCTGCATCGTTAATGTAGGCACGATATTTATGCAGTCAATACTATTCGCGTATATGCTAATTAAAACAAAATTACAACAAAACAAACCGACCGCGCCAAAGGCGTCCGGTCGGTATAAATCTCTAGGAAATCCTAATACATACTCCACTAGAACGTCACACCAAACTGCAAACCTGTAGGAGTGCTCACCCGCAGCAACAACGCCACCCGCGGATTGATGTGGTAGCGCGCACCCACTCCAAAGTTTGCTACCGGATAGAAGGCGGTATTCCTTCGCAATTCGTAGCGGTTGCCCGCATAGAACGCGATGCCGGCCTCCGGAAACACCGACCAGTGTTGGCCGAGGTAGAAGTTCCACTGCATGACGACGCCCGGAATAAAATACGGCCCTCCGTCATAGTAGTGAGGATAGAAGTTCTGAAAGAACACATCCAATCCTGGGCTGATC
>SYKL01000396.1 GCA_005797785.1 Pseudomonadota bacterium
GATCCATCGGGGTGACCTCGCTCGAACCCAAGGCGATGGTGAGATCTCGACGCAGTGGAGTAGAAACTCCCATAGACCGTGCTGTTTTTACTACATCGCTCGTGCCGACATCCAAAATGAGCCGAACCGAGACGGTGTTTAGGCTCTTGGCCAGCGCTGTACGCATGGGCAGATTTCCGGCGTATCCACCGGTATAATTCTGGGGACTCCATGATCCGGAGGCCCCAGGGAGGGCAATCGGGGCATCGAGCACCATGTCGGTCTGGGTGTAGCCCTCCAATAGAGCGGTAGCGTATACGTAGGGTTTGAAGCTGCTTCCAGGTTGTCGTCTTGCTTGCGTGGCGCGAACGAAGCCCTCCAGGCCGACATTGTAGCCGCCGACCAAAGCGATCACATTTCCGGTCTTGTTTTCCAGAACGACCGCGGCGCCTTCCGCCCAAGGCCGGCTATCGAGCCGCACGATGGGGAGTTCGCCCTGACCGTCGAAATTGGCTTCACCGGACTCGAGGCACACCCGAAGCACGTCGCCTGCGCCGATGGTCGACGCGAGCGGTCGGGGCCGGCCTTCGGGGCTGGTGTCCCGGACCATCGCCCTGCGATCCTCCGCCTTGAGCTGGAAATACCAGCTTCCTGCGCGGAGAATGCCTAGATCGCCGGTCGGGCCGACCAGGGTTTCAAAACACGCCCCGGGTTTTGGAAAATGAACCTCGAGGGTGTTTGGGTCGCGGGGGAAACTCTGCGAACGAGCGAGGAATTTCTCCCACCGCTCTGGCGAAATCCGCCGCACGGCCCCCCGTCGCCCCTGCCGGTCCTCCAGATCGCGCAACGCCTGTTGAATCGCTTGTTCCGCGGTTTTTTGAACCTCGGCGTCATAGGGGGTGTAGACCTGCAGCCCGCGTTGAAAAGGGATTTCATCTCCGAGAAGCCGGCGTACTTCCCTGCGAACTTGGGTGATGTATGCGGCGCCGGCCTGAGGTCCGGAGGGGGGCTCTTTTTCGATCAGAACGGGGGCGGCCAGGAATTCGGGGATCTGTTCCGCGGAAAGAAATCCCATTTGAACCATGCCGCCGAGGACCAATTCGCGGCGTCGGGCCGCCTGTTCGGGATCGCTTCGCGGAGAATAGCGCGACGGCGCCGGCACCAGCCCTGCCAGCAAGGCGGCTTGCCCGGGATCCAAATCCCGCGCCGAAATTCCGAAATAGTCTTGCGCTGCCGCCTCGACCCCATAGTTTCCGGAGCCGAGCGCAATGTAGTTCACGTACAACTCAAGAATTTGCTCCTTGGAAAGCTCTTGCTCCAGGCGCCAGGCGAGAACCGCCTCCTTGAGTTTTCGGGTGTAGCTGCGTTCTTTGCCTACAATCAGGTTTTTAACGAGTTGCTGGGTGATGGTGCTCGCGCCTTGGATGTCGCGTCCGGCCACCGTGTTGACCCACATCGCCCGCGCGATTCCCAAGAGATCAACTCCGGGATGCTCCATGAACCGCCGGTCTTCGGCCGCGATGAACGCCTGCCATGTCCAGGGGTCGAGCTCGCTCAGCGGCACCCAAATTCGGCGTTCTACATAGAATTGATCGATCGGCTGGTCTTTGGCGTCGAACACCTGGCACGCGGTGGGCGGCCGCCACTCGCGGTATTCGGAGAGATCGGACGGCAAAGTCGACAGGATCTCACGATCGAACCAGCGCCATCCAAACCAAACTCCGATGCCGATGGCGATCAGCAGCACCAACAGCACCCGGAACACGCGCGGCAGTGTGCGGCGGAGGAACCCTGGTTTTGGTGTTGGGGTACTCAATCGACCTTTGTGAGGGTAGGATGAAGGTGGACCCTCGGCCGCAATGCCAGGGTACCCGCTGGAGCAGCGGTTTTGGGAATCGGAGTGCACCATCGGCGAATAGGTAGCGTTTACGCTTCGTTATTTGTTTTGGCCGGAGGGCCGTTGCCGCTGTCCTGTGGTCGACCGGAGGTTTCTGAACCTTCCGATTCCGATCTTGCGCTGATCGAGGCGGAACTTCCGTTGGTCCAGGTGCACCTGTCACGGCCTTCCGTCTGGCCCGGCGTTCGGCAGCCCGACGAACTGGCGGGGTTGTATCTTGCACTTGTGGAGTCGGGCTTGGTGGAGCTCCCCGGGGTGACCGCCGTCGTTGACGGCGTAGATCCGAGCCCAGGGGTGGCTTCTGCCGTTTCGACAGGCGTTGAACATTGGAGAGCCTTGCTCGCGTTGGTGCCGGACGGGGAGGGCGTTCGTTATGGCCTGCTGTTGTGCGATCCACAAAACAATTGTTTGAACCATGAGAGTTACGGCGATCGTCAGCGTCCTTGGTCCGCGACTGCGGAACTGTTGGCGGAAGTAGCCGATGCCCTCGGGAGGCCCGCTACCCCAGCGGTGATGGATGGCTGGGCCAGACCTCAATCCGCCGACGGATATGCGGTGTTGGTGGCGGGTCGCTCGGCGGCGGTGTTTTATGGCATTCGGCCGCCGGTGTCCCCGGAGGACTACGGCGACAACCGGCGCGATCCGGTCGAACGCGCGGTATTTCTGGATCCTTCGATGCCGATCGCGTGGTGGACTCACGGGCGCCGGGACTGGATCAATGGCGATGCGAGGGCGGCGCGCGAGGCGTTTACACGGGCTCGAATTGCGCGTCCGGAGAGCGTTTTGTGGCAGGCGGATGAGGCCGCGGCCTTGGGGATGCAGGGTCGTTGGGAAGAGAGTTGGGCGGCCTGGGAGCCGATCCAGGAACGTTCGCCGGACGACCCACGTTTTGCGGTGGCGCGCGCTTCGTCGGCGTTGAAAGCGGAAAAGGTACAGCAGGCGTTGGCTATTCTGGACGCATTGCCGCCGGCGGCGCAGACCGAAACCGCTGTGGCGGAGATGCGCGTCGCTATCGCTGAAGTTACAGGTCAAAGCTCAAACTATGATGAATTGCTGGCTCGGTGGCAGGAAGCCGCACCTGCGGATCCCGAGCCTGTTCGGCGACGAATTGCTGTGCGCATCGATGAAGGGCGATGGGCGGAGGGCTTGGAACTGACAGACGAGCTTTCCCGCCGTGGAGCACAGGTGGAATCGCACCAACTGGCGATGTCGTTGGCATTGGGATCCGGCGAGCTGGACCGGGCCGGCCAAGAAGCCGCTGCACTTCATTCGACAGTGTTGGAGGATAAAATACGGTTTCGAACAATCGCGGAGGGGGATCCCAGCGCGTTGACCGCGGAGTTTGACCCGTCGGCGGACCCCTACGCCAGCCTGGTGTACGCGGAGGCGCGGTTGGCCTCGGGCGATGCCACTGGCGCGCTCCAGATGGCCACTGCGGTCCTTCAAGACCGCCAATGGTGCCCGGAGGCATGGGACGTGGTCGCTCGCGCCCAGAGGGCCCAGGGAAAAGAAGGGGAGGCAGTGGCCGCCGAGCGGCAACGGGATTGGGCCGATCCAGATTTTGCACGTCGCAGCCCACCGATCCTGACCGCAGACGCCAAAGAATAAGCGTTGCAACAGGAACTGTCAGGCGGCTCCGACCGAAGTGGGAGCCCAGCCACCGGATGACCCTAAGGCGGGCCCAGCACCGCAGCGGGA